>JADFOC010000173.1 GCA_022563075.1 Pseudomonadota bacterium | reverse complement strand
CCGCCATCCGCTGGATTTCACCGGGATCGACGAGCAGGCCAGCCGCCCGGCCCCGCGCCTGGGCGAGCACAACCGGGACATCCTGACCGAGGCGGGCCTGTCGGCGGCGGAGATCGAGGCGCTGGAGGCGGCGGGTGTTCTTGGGGGTGAGGGAGAGTAATCGGGCCGAAATCGGCCTGTTACATCAGCCTGTTACATCGGCCTGTTACGAGGTACCAGGCACGACCCGTGGTCTCCGTCATCCCCGCGAAGGCGGGGATCTCACGGAGCCTCCGAGAGATTCCCGCCTTCGCGTGAATTACGCATTGTACCCGATGGTTACAGCGTGTTCTTCACACGCCAGCCAACGCCTTCAATTCCCCTCGATCCAGCCCCTTCGACTCCCCCGCGGCCAGCAGGCTCTCCCAGACATCCGGGGCCAGCGGCAAGCCGTTGGCCAGACGTTCGGCGCGGCGTTTGCGCTCCGGGTCGCCAGGCACCATGACCGGGCTCTCTCGATCTGCCAGGTAGTCAAACAGGGTAGGTCGCGTGAGAAACAGTGAACCTTTTGGGCCCAGCGTGGCGGGATTAAATTCCGTTACCGGTCCACTGGCATTACCGAACAGTACCATGTAACCCAGTCGCTGCAGGCAATCGACACTCTTATCGAAGGTAGATTTGCCGACGGAGTCATACACCACATTGACGCCCTGGTTGTCGGTGATTCGCATGACCTCGTCTTTAAAATCGCACTGGGAATAGAGGATCACCTCATCGGCGCCCGCCGCCTTGGCCAGCTGTGCTTTTTCCTCGGTTGAAACCGTGCCGATGACGTAGGCGCCCAGCATTTTCGCCATCTGTATTAGCAGCAAGCCAACACCGCCAGCCGCCGCATGGATCAGGCAACTATCGCCCTTCTTAAGCGGATAGGTAGATTTGCAGAGATAATGCGCGGTACAGCCCTGTAACATAGCGGCCGCACCCTGATTGAAGGAAACCCCGTCCGGGATAGCCACCAGCTTGTCCGCAGGCACGCTGGCATAATCGGCGTAGGCACCCGCAACGCTGGTGTAAGCAACCCGGTCTCCGGTGCTAAAGCGGGTAACACCGGAACCCACGGCCTCGACGGTGCCAGCCGCTTCCAGTCCCAGCGTCGCCGGGAGTGGAATCTGATAAAGCCCGGAACGCTGGTAGGTATCGATATAGTTAATACCGGCCGCCTCCACTTTCACTCGCACATCGGTTGCGCCGATCTCCGGCATGTCCACCTCTTCGTAAGACATGACCTCCGGGCCTCCGTATTCTTTGACTCGCACCGCTTTCATCGCTTCTTCCTTCCGCAAAAAGTGCTATTTATCGCAAAAATCGAAGGCGCTGACAATTCCTAATGTGGTGGAGACTATGGACTGAGGTGAAAAGCGGGTTTATTCTCCCTGTATTCCTCAACCAATAAGAAAACTGAAGGGGACCGGCATGAACCCAAACCGAGTTGTTCGTTTAACCCAGATACTTACCCTTGTTATTGCCAGCCTGGTACTGCAAGCCACGCTCGCACAACAAACTCGCGTCGAGCTTACCCAGGAGCTGGTGGATGCCACCACCAGCTTCATGCGTAGTCTGACGCCAGCTCAACGCAACGATGCCAGCTATCAGTTTGAAGATGATGAGCGCTTCAATTGGCATTTTATCCCCCGCGATCGCCGCGGTATTGCGCTTAAAGATCTGGATAAGGGGCAACTGGAAGCGGCCCGTGGTCTGTTGCAAACCTTGTTCAGTGCCAAGGGCTTCGAGAAAACGGAGGCGGTTCGTTCACTGGAATCGGTCTTGGCGGCAATCGAAGTCAATGGTCGCTTCATTCGCGACCCGGATGATTACTATCTAACCGTATTCGGTGGCCCCGCCCTCGACGGAGATTGGGCGGTTCGCTATGAAGGGCATCATCTGGCATTCAATTGGACTTTTATTGGCGGCATGGGTATCGCCAGCTCGCCTCAGTTCTTCGGAACCAACCCCGCCGAGGTGAGAGAAGGACCGCAGCAGGGACTTCGTGTGTTAGCCACCGAAGAAGATATGGCTCGTTCTTTAGTCACTTCGCTAAACCCATCCCAGTCTTCCCAGGCAATACTCGACACCGAGGTGCCACGTGACATTTTTACGGCTGCGGGTAAAGAAGTAACCGCACTGGATGATGTGGGAGTGAGTTATTCGGCACTGGATGCCAGTCAGCAACGGCTGTTGATGAGTCTGATCGAAGAGATTGCCTCGATCCAACCGGATGTGATTGCCCATGATCGCCTGCAATCGATCCATGCCGATGGCCTGGAAAATATTAAATTCGCCTGGATTGGCGGCACCGAACGCGGCGCTTCCCATTATTACCGCGTGCAAGGGCCGGAATTTCTGATCGAATATGACAATACTCAAAATGATGCCAACCATATCCATCTGGTGTGGCGTGATTTCGCAGGTGATTTTGGCCGCGACCTGATTCGACTGCACTATAATGCGGTGGCGCTAACCCAAGGGCCTGGTCATCAACACTGATTACTGGATGGCATGGGGTAACAAGTTCTAATACCTCATCCTCCATGGCTTGCAAGAAATTCTTAGTATTTCACTTTTGGAGACACCCATGAGCCAACCATCTCGAAGCCGCCAAATATTGTTCCTCCTGGTGCTCTGCTGTTCCGGCAACGTCGTGCTTGCCCAGACTGGAGACACACTCTGGGAGCAGATCTTACGAGGCCAGTCGATCGAGCTAAGCACCTTCGAAGTAGAGAAGATTCGTGTGGTGACGGTGGCTACTGGGTTGGCCAATCCCTTCGCCCTGGCGTTTCGAGATAACGGCGATATTCTCATTACCGAACGATATTCCGGCAAGTTAAGGCTCATACGAGACGGTAAATTGCTTGAGTCTGACATCGAAGGGGTGCCGCCAGTGTACTCGGAAGTATTTCGCGCGGGCCTGATGGGCATCGCACTACACCCAGAAGACGATCGCATTGTTTATCTAAGCTATACCAAAGCGATCGTGCATGAAGGTGAGCCAGAGCAAACCATCGCTTTGGTACGCGGCCGCCTCGCCGAAGACCGCTTAACGGATGTGCAGGAAATTTTTGTTGCCGAGGGTCTGGACCGCGGCATAGCCGCTTCTGCATTGTTGTTTATCCCAGACAACAAGTTGCTGATGTCAATTGGTGGTGCCTACGTATTTGCCGGCATCGGTGAATACGCTCAGGATCCAAGCATTCACTACGGCAAGTTACTCAGATTAAACGATGACGGCACGGCGCCAGATGACAATCCATTTGTGGCTACTGGTGAATTTCTGCCGGAAGTGTATTCAGTTGGTCATCGAAACCAGCTCGGGCTCACCTTGCATCCTGAAACCGGTGACATTTGGGCCAGTGAGAACGGGCCGCAGGGTGGAGACGAAGTCAATATAATACTTGCCGGTGCCAACTACGGCTGGCCAATTGCTTCTTACAGCAGGCAGTATCGAGGCGCCTGGGTGTCGGCAACGCCCTGGCTTGCAGAGTACGAAGCACCAATGATTGTTTGGTGGCCATCAATCGCCCCCTCTGGTTTGACTTTCTATTCGGGCGATAAATTTCCGGAGTGGCAAGGTAATTTGTTTGTTGGTTCGATGCAGGAAGGAAGAATTCCAGGTACTGGACACGTCGAACGTATCGTCTTCAATAGCCGCGGGGAAGAGATTCGTCGAGAGGCTTTGTTAACCGAATTCAAACGCCGGGTGACCAGCGTAAAACAGGGACCCGATGGCTATCTGTATGTGCTTATCGATGAAGAAGATGGCGCATTGCTGCGAATCGAACCAGTGGAATAAAAAGAATTCTCGTAGCAATAAGCAAAGTTTAGACAAATAAGGATCAGTCATGAAAACACTACAGATGAGAACCCTCAAGTTGCTAGCTGCGCTAACTGTTTTGCTGTCGTTTTCGTTGAGCAACGCCATTGAAATTTCACAGGTGGTTACCGACAGCGGAATCTTTCAGGGAACCGAATCCAAATACGCGAGCGGTGTCACGGTCTTCAAAGGAATTGCCTATGCCGCACCACCGATTAGAGACTTGCGTTGGAAACCGCCGGCGCCCGCTATCCCCTTTGCCGGAGTTCGCCGGGCTGACCGAGTGGGTGCGGCCTGCTGGCAGGCACGAAACTCGGACGCCTCTCTGTATGCCCGCGGCAATCTGCAGCGTTCGGAAGACTGTCTGTTTCTCAATGTATTTTCGGGAGCGCAGGACAGTAGCGACTCGTTGCCAGTAATGGTGTGGTTTCATGGCGGCGGTAATACCGCAGGCCATGGTGGCCCGCTGATATTCGATGGCTCCAACCTGGCCGCCAGAGGAGCGGTGATTGTGGCGGCCAATTATCGGCTGGGGGCTCTCGGATTTCTGGCGCATCCGGCATTAACGGCAGAATCTGAGCACGATTCTTCGGGCAATTATGGCATTCTCGATCAATTGGAAGTGTTGAAATGGGTGCGCAGCAATATCGCCAATTTTGGCGGTGATCCGGGCAGAGTCACCATCTTCGGCCAGTCGGCTGGTGGCAGTGATGTGTGCCTGATAATGTCTTCCCCCCTGGCCGAAGGACTAGTACACGGGGTCGTTGGCCAATCACCCGGTTGTATCAAATTAGACCGAAGATTGACTGATGGCGACAATTCCGGTCATCGAGCCGGTGAAAATTATGCCAGCCGATTGGATATTTCGGGGCAAGGCGCGGCAGCTCTGACCCAGCTTAGAGCGATTGACGCCGAAAAACTTATTGCTACTCCAGGGGTTGGCGGTGGCACACTCATTGATGGCTGGGTGATTCCCGATACGCCCTACGCGATGCTGGAATCTGGCAGTCAAAATAGAATTCCGCTGATGGTGGGTGGACTGGCCCATGAAAACCATGGTCTGCAGCATACGTCTCCTGAGATCACCGAGCAGCAACTGGATGATTACCTGCAAACCGTTTTCGGAGAATCTGCCAATAATGTAAAGAAATCCTACCAAGAATTAGCCAGCAGCTCGCCACTGGATGCCAGAAAACAAATAGCCACCGACAATGGCTTTCTGTTGTCGGCCCGCTTATGGGGTCGCCTGGTGGCAGAACGTGGTGACGCTGCCTATGTCTACTTCTTTAGCCGTGAACCGCCGGTGTTTCGTCTGTATATGCCGGAGATGACTGACCTGTATGGGGATGGTGGCCAGCGTAGATTCGGCGCCTATCATTCCGGTGAACTCGCCTATGTGTTCGATAATCTGGACATTGTGGGCCTTGGTTGGGATGAGAACGACCACGCGCTGTCCGAATTAATGGCGGACTACTGGGTAAGTTTCGCCCGTAACGGCAATCCTAATGCGGATGGCTTACCCAACTGGCCGGTGTATGATCCCGCTACGGACGTGGTTCAAATATTAGATGCCAACACCCGCGCGGGCGTGCATCCGAAGAAGACAGAACTCGATATGCTGGAACAACTTTACCTCAGACAACGATGAGTGGTGCAGGAGGTGCCGCTAGCGGCAGGTAATTGGCAACACGATAATAGTTACGGAAACAGCATGGAGAAAACCACAGGATTTGTCTGGCATGAAAAGTACATGTGGCACGACACAGGTGCCGCGATTGGAGTGCTGCCCGCCAATGGCGAATTCCAACCCTGGGTGCATTTTGAAAATCCGGAAACCAAGCGCCGGCTGAAGAATATGCTGGATGCCTACGGGATTACCGACACACTTCACTCCATCGAGCCCTCACCAGCCAGCGAACAACAGATCATGCGCGTACACACGCCTGAGTATGTGAACCGAATTAAGAAGATGAGCGCTGCGCAAGGCGGCAATGCCGGTGAGTCGACCCCATTTGGTCCGGGCAGTTACGAGATCGCGCAACTGGCGGTGGGAGGCTGTATTGCTGCCGCTAATGCGGTGCTCGGTGGCGAGGTGCGTAACGCTTATGCCTTGGTGCGCCCCTGTGGACATCATGCAGAACCGGATAGAGGGCGAGGCTTCTGTATCTTTTCCAATATTGCGATAACTGTGCGCGACATACTGAGCCGCGGAGATATTTCACGAGTAGCGGTGGTGGACTGGGATGTGCATCACGGCAATGGCACCGAAACCATTTTCTATGACCAGGCTAATGTATTGACGATTTCTCTGCATGAGGATTCGCTGTATCCCTACAATACTGGATCGGCGCAGGACTGCGGAGAGG
>JADFOC010000172.1 GCA_022563075.1 Pseudomonadota bacterium | reverse complement strand
CAGGGTCGCTGCATTGCCATCGACCTGATCGGCATGGGTGATTCCGACAAGCTGGAAGACTCAGGACCGGATCGCTATACCTTGCTGGAGCATCGCGAATATTTCGACGGGGCGCTGGCGGCACTTGGCGTTACCAACCGAGTGACCTTGGTGATTCATGACTGGGGTTCGGCACTGGGATTCGACTGGGCCAATCGGCATCGAGATTCGGTTCTGGGCATCGCCTACATGGAAGGCATCGTCAAGCCGGTAAGTTGGGATGACTGGCCGGAGGCGGCTCGCGGTGTGTTTCAGGGTTTTCGATCCAGCGCCGGTGAAGAGATGATTCTGGAAAAGAATATTTTTATAGAAAGAGTGCTAACCGGTTCCGTCATACGGGACCTCACCGATGAAGAAATGGAAGTCTATCGTCGACCCTTTAAAAATGCCGGCGAAGACCGCAGACCGACACTCACCTGGCCACGACAGATTCCTATCGATGGATCGCCTGCTGAGGTAGTTGCCCTGGTCCAGGATTATGCCGATTGGCTGGCGAAGTCCAACATCCCCAAATTGTTCATCAATGCCGATCCCGGCGCTATCCTGATCGGAGCACAGCGTGAATTCTGTCGATCCTGGCCCAACCAGCAGGAGGTTACGGTGAAAGGTAATCACTTCTTGCAGGAAGATTCGCCGGATGAAATCGGTCAGGCGTTGGCCCTGTGGCGCCAAGGAATTATCTAAATATTACTGCGTAACTTACTGGGTAACGACAGCGAGGCGGTTGTGTAGCTGCATCAGGTAGGACGGTGGGTTTGGTTGGTTTCGCAGCAATCGAATCACGCGCATGATCGGCATAAGCAGCCAACCGAGGAAGGCAGGATAGACTATCTTGGCCCCCTTCAAAGCTCTCTCATAACTGACACTCACCGTCATGTCTGCGTCGTCTAGCGCGCCCTCCGCGACCGAGACGGTCTTGTCTATAATAAAGAAATGCCAGGCTGCAACGGTGGCATCGGTGAAGGTTTCGCTGACGGAGAAGGACTTGCCAGTTTTGCCATGGGTGGCTACCAGTTCTTCCAGCACCACCCGGGCAAGCGCTAACCACTCCGGGCTACCTAGAATGACTTTCGATGTTGCTGCGGTGGCTTCGACCATTGCAGCGTCCCCTGATTATTTCGCCGAAATGGCGGATGTTCAAGCACTCACGCTGAGGCCATCCTCCCGGCCCAAGATGACGCGCATCGCATAGGGTTTATCCTTGAGCCAAGCTGCATCCAGGAATCGATAATTCTCGATTTGACGTAAGGACATGCGGCCGAATGTCATGTGCAGCACTACGCGCTCTCCTTCGATGGTTCGGGGCCAATTGCCATGCCACACCGAGCCATTCCAGAAAACTATCGATCCCGCCGGACACGCGGTGGCGATAGCACCTTTATGCTCGGCAACCTCGTCAGGGTCGGGATGACGTCGATGTGCGTCGGTACCGGGGATCACCATGGTAGCGCCGCCGGCTTTGGTAAACTCGTCACAGGCCCAGCAAAAGGTAGCTATTTGGTTGTGCACCGGAAACGGTGCCGGGGTCCAGTTCTGATCGGCATGTAAGGGTAGAGCCCGGGCGCCCTTGCCCCTGACACTGCAGGTCAGTTGCGAGAGCAGCGGACCTTTGCCACACAGGACTTCCGCCATGGCAAGAATTTTTGGGTTCATCACCACCTCGGCGAAGATGGGGTGTTTGCCGAGTAACAAGTTTGCGCTGCGTCGCCCATCGGCGACTTCAAGAATGGCCTCGCGCAGCCGGTCATTAAATTCCAAGGAGCTAGGGTTGCGTATCAAGCCGTAGCCGTTTTCTTTGGCGTGCTCAACCGTTTCATTCAAATCCAGCGTGTCAACTCTCGCCTGCAGTTCATCGCTGAGCTCGTAGGGCTGTCCGGTTTCACTGTTGGAATTTGGCGCTTGCAGGCTCTGTGCTTCGCTCATCGTCATCGTCTCCATGGCTGGGTTTAGCGCATACTTAGTGGGTGCACGGAAAACATGCCACATGCCGTTACTTGTAGTCAATGGCTGGTACCTGCAGTTTGACTCCAGATAAAGGCTCATGCCACACTGTTTTTGCCGTTGACCCGACGATGGCGGCTTGCGCAGAGCCATCTGCCAGTGCCGGTGAGCGCTTCGGCCGAAGAACGCAGGCAACAGAGACAGGATGCTTCGATGCAAGACACTTCGCTGCAGGACCCCTCTAGTCAAACCACCGGGGTTACCCCATTCCCCGAACCGGTAAAGCCAAGCGGCTCAAAGCGCCAGCCGCGCTCGCGCAAGCGCCTGACGCTAATTTGGGGACTTCTCCGCAATTTTTCTTCCATCCTGCATGGCCTTCCACCGTTTCGATTGAAAGCGCTGGAACGCCTGCGAGAGATGCTTGGCATCCCGGTAAAACTCCACCAGACCAGACAGCCTTTCGATCTGTCCAAGCCGCTCCAAGCCCGGGTGAAAAAACTGGGACTGACTGATTCGGTGCAACAGGTCAAGGCAGACGGCTATGGCTATATCTACAATCCGGCCACGAAAGCATTTAATGACCGATTGAAACAAACCATTATTGACCTGGTGGGTGAGCAGCCAGGTGACGGTGCCAACATGTTGTTGGACAAGAATCCAATCTTCGAAGAGGTAGTGTTAAATCCAAAGATTCTCGCGATGACTGAGATTCTGTGTGGCAAGGGAGCGCTGCTCTCGCAACTGCGCTGCTCGATCATCAACCATGACACGCCAGGCGATAGCCTGCACGTCATCCAGGACTGGCTACCGGCACCGTTTCCTGAGCATAACCAGATGGTTACTTTCTGCTGGGCCTGTGATGGACAATCCAGCAACGACGGAGCCATCAAGGTGGTGCCCAAATCTCACCGGCATCGCCGCCACCCCAATAAGGACGAGATCGTGGCAGAACAAGGTGTTATCGCCACCGAATGCCCGGCGGGCTCGATCACCTTTTGGGACGGGTCACTCTGGCAAAGCCGCTGGCCACGCAGCAGCGAGGGCAAACAAGTGGTATTACATATTACCTACACCCGGGTCGCACTGCGTCCGATTGAATGTTATGACCACCTCGACCAACGATGGCTCGCAGGTAAGTCATTCGCGTTGCGCGTCTTGCTGGGACGCGAAGATGGCCTGTGTACGGAGCAGGGTGCGCTGGGAAGTATTGACAACCTGGCCAAGCTGATTCGAATGATGAACTGGTCAAAGAGTTGAATACTGTTTTTTATGCACAATCCAATGACCAAAAGAAAGTCATGTTGGTTACCAATTCCTTTATTCGGATCAAGTGAGTGACTCTACTGATACCCAAGACCCAGGTCGGCACTACTAAGGCCGCTATGCAAAAGATTGTGATCGCGTTATGCATCACACTTTCTCCCATGATGTTGACACAATTATCGCTGGCACAAAACTCTGATGATCTCACGATTCAAGGCAAGATCGTCGGCAGTTGGGTAATCAACGAAGCTTTAAGTGATAACACCGATGATGCCGTTGAGACGGCTATCAAGGAAGCAGGCGGTAAAGTAAGAAGAAGCTGGTTCAGCCGGAGAGAGGAAGATTTCTATCGGGGTGGACCCGAGGAACAGGAATTGTACGACCGCATATCCTACGATGATGTATTACGCATCGAATACGCCGCACCCGAGTTTCGATTCGAATACGCCGATAATTATGTGCGTGTGTTTCATACCGATGGACGACGACGCACTACGACGGCCAATAGTTTTTATGAAAGTGGCGGTGAAGATTTTTCCTTCGCAAATTTTGAACAGGATTCACTGATATTGGAAGCACGGCCTCGTGATGGAGGCTTCACCCTGGAGACTTACACATTGCAGGCAAATGACCAGCAACTTGTAGTAGAAATGGTGATTCATCCCGGTTCCTTTGGGGCGGCTATTCGATTGCTTCGAGTTTATGATCGACAGGCGGATTAATCGAATTAAAGGTCGACATTGAACCCTTTCTTAGCAGCCAGGAACAGCGAGAAGGTTCTGGCATGGGCATGACTGTCGGGGTTGACCTGGCGAGCGCCGATGGCGCACTTCTGGATTTGCAATCAACCCCGGGCAGGCTACTCGCGTTGCCGTGTATTTTAAGGCGCTTGCTGAGTTTGATCAGGGGATTGGCAATGGCCGCGCATGCCCAATGGTAAAAGGCAACGCCGAGCGCATATTATTGGTGGATGCTGAAGTTGAGCTGTTGGATTCGGCTAAGCAATTGCTGGGTAACATCGACTATCGAGTTGACGCTGGTGGCGATTCGAGCGTGGTGCTGGAGACATTCAGGCATACTCCCGAAGCTAACAGGCGTCCAATTATTGCAGGAAGTGCGAAAGTTAAAACCTCACATATCGGCGATCATCTGACCCGGCTATCGTGAAGCAGTGAATCCCGATTGAGTGGGATAATTGGGATCGAATGGTGCAGTTAGATAACCATTCGCCCGGTGAGAAATCTCACGCACCATCGAAGCTACATTGAGTTATTGATAATACACGGGGTAATAGATGCTGGTTAGTCCAGTGTTTTCGATGTCCTGCCAGTTCAATGATCCGCGAATTGGCAAACGTTCGAGCTCGGATGGTAGCGGACATGGATTCGTTCTCAGCGACTCTCTGCCGGTGGTGAATCGATTGCGATCTGTTCTTCCACATCTCTGAGACGGTCTTTGCCAAAAAACATCTCATCGCCAACAAAGAATGTCGGCGAGCCGAAATTGCCTCGTGCAACCGATGTGTTGGTATTATCGATCAGCTGTTGCTTGACGGCAGGGTCAGCGGTGCCGGCAATGATTTCTGCCGCCGACAGGCCGGCATCGGTGAAAGCAATCTGCATTACTTCTGCGTCCGCCATGTTCAATTGGTTCTCCCACATGCAGCGATACACTGCATCGATATAATCCTTACCGAAGCCATTAGCAATGGCATAGACAGCGCCGCGCATGATGGACAAAGTGTTAATTGGAAAGTGTGGATTGAACTTGAATGAATCGATACCGTGCTTGTGCTTGAAGCGTTCAGTTTCCAGTGCGTTGTATTCGGGTTTATTCTTGATGCCGGCCAGCGCTACCATAGGAGGCTTGTTATTAGTTGCCTTGAATACACCGCCGATAAGAACTGGCACATATTCAAATTTCACGCCCGTGCGTGCTTCTATAGTCGGGATCACCTTGTGTGCAAGATAAGCATTGGGGCTGCCGAAATCGAAATGAAATTCTACTCTTACGGTCATGGTTTATTGCTCTAATTTCCAACTATGCAGCATTTCTCTACCACTTTTCTCGAAAAGGACGAAGATCCAGTTCGTGAGTCCAGCCATCACGAGACTGATTGTGTAACATCCAGTAAGCCTCTGCGACTGATTTGGGATCCATCAAGGTATCGTCGGGGAGTTCATCGGGGTCAATGCCGCGATCTTGATAGCGTTCACGCACAAAGGCGGTGTTGACGCCGGCATCGATGATGAGGTGTGCGACGTGTATATTTTCAGGGCCCAGTTCTCTTGCCAGGCTTTGCGCAAGTGCACGCAGCGCAAACTTGGCGCTGGCGAAGGCGGCGAAACCGCTACTCCCCCTCAGGCTCGCCGTTGCACCGGTAAAAAAGATAGATCCCCGGTTGCGCGGCACCAGGTATTTGGCTGCTTCCCGTCCCGTTAGAAAACCCCCAAGACAGGCCATCTTCCACACCTTGTAGAAAACCCGTTCGGTGGTGTCCCGTATCGGGAATTGCACATTGCCAACGGCATTGAAAATAACCACCTCGAGTGGTCCGATGTCTTTTTCTATGGCGGCGAAGCGCTCTTCGATCTGCGATTCTTCGCGGGCATCCAGGGTATAGCCATGGGCAGTGCCGCCGGCCTCGGTTATTTCTTTCACCAGCGGCGCTGTTTTATCGCCATTGCGGCGCCCCAGACAGACGGTGTACCCACCGATGGCGAATCGACGGGCGATGGCGGCACCGATGTAGTCACCGGCGCCGACGATCAGACAGACAGGATTGGACTCGTTCATAGTGTAGGATCAAGCAGCGGTCAATCACTCGTTGTGTGGATTGTGGAACAGTTCGGTGCCGCCTTGATATCACAACGGTTTAATAAACTTCAAGGTCATGCGATCGCTTTCGCCAATTGCCGTGTACTTGGCCCGATCGGTATCACCCAACCGATAGTTTGGTGGCAGTGCCCACACACCGCTGGGATGTACGGT
>JADFOC010000171.1 GCA_022563075.1 Pseudomonadota bacterium | reverse complement strand
TCCCCGGAGTCGCCTTTTTCGAGAACCTTTTTGGGATTGCGTTATGAGGGAAATCTTAGTAATAGCATCGAATTCAACATCTTCTACTATGCAGCCTTCGAGAAACCCCTGCTCTTCTTTCTGCGGGACACGCTGCTCAATCTCAGGGAAATCGCACAAAGCACCCTAAATCAGCTCTTTTGTGATGTCGGCGCGAACATCGGACAGCATTCTCTGTTCATGTCCGGCTATGCCGCGCAAGTGCATGCCTTCGAACCTTATCCGCCGGTTGCACAGAAGCTACTGCGGCATATCAAATTGAATAATATCAACAACATCCATCTGCATGCCGTCGGCCTGAGTGATAAAACCGAACAGCTCAATTATTTTGCCCCCACTGGCAGAAACCAGGGCATCGGTTCATTCGATGCAAGCACGGTGAGTAAAGGCAATACCGACTCCGGCAAGTTGTCTCTGGTTCGAGGCGATGAATACTTTCGGCAAAATCAGATCGAGGGGATCTCATTGTTAAAGATAGATGTGGAGGGATTTGAAAAACGGACGATCGCCGGGTTGCAGTCAACCCTGCTCGAACAGCGCCCGATCATCGTATGCGAAGTTACCTATGGCAACGAGCTGGCCTTCGCCTCAACCGCGGAACTGATTGCCGCGCTGCCACCGGAGTATCAACTGCACCGGTTTAATACGCGTAAGGCAGATGGCAGCAAGGCCAGGAGACGGGGTGCCAGGGCGCGACGAAGCGGTGCCTATGAATTGATTCCATTTGCCAACTGGCGCGATTCCGGTCAGGACGACATCGTGGCTTGTCCGGTTGAAAAAGCTGAATTTCTTCCTCTCAAGAATCGCCGTGGTCCCAATTAGAAAGGCCTAGCGCTAAGAACTCAATCCTAACCTAGGCCATAATACAACTACTTACAGCTACTATATCGACCTTGTTCTAGCTTTCTTTAGTAAATCATTGTTTTTGTTAGGAATATTATTTTATTACTGCAGACGTAGCTGATATTCCCCTACCGCCTCATCTTTGTACGAGGTCACCTCGATAGTATACAGCCCGGTATCCAGAGCCATGGTGATACGTGAATTGAGCCCTTCTCCGCCATCATCGTTGTAGGTGAGTCGACAATTTCTGCAGTCACCTCGATGCAGCACCAGCAATGTGTCAACGAAGCCGGGATCGCCTCTTCTGCCGGTGGAATTGATATCCGGGGAAGCGAGATCAATAACAACGGTCCGGGTTGCCCCAAGTTCAAACGTATAAGTGTCCGAGTACGCATTGGAGCGGGAGGGATGACCGAGAGAAATGGCATCATAAATTGTCAACGCTCCCGAAATAGTCTCATTAATACCGATGTCTGTGAACGTTCCCCCTCCCACAACCACTACCCCAACCTTCAGCTTATCGATCTCGTCGTTCAGGGTAAGCAACAGAAAGTCAAGATCATCGATCCTGGCCACCAGCAGATTTCGCTGATTGTTGAGCAGGCTGACCGAATTTGTGTTGAACATCACCTGGCTCATCAAGTAGCTGATGTCGGTAATCAGAGGGTTTATGGCGGCTGTATTGTCTTGCACATCCGCACTTAACACGCTCAGAGCCAGCAATAGCGACGCGATTCGACCCGAGTTGGTCTGTAACAGGCTGCCGACTTCCTGGTCGAGAAGTCGGATATCTTGCCTAAGACTATCGATGTCTTGCTTGGTGTCGTCACTCAGACTGATTAGGTCTGATTCCAGTCCCTCTATATTCACGGAGTTTTCGTCTATCATTGCCAGGGCATTGGCAATCGCACTCTCATTGGCCCCGAGTCTGGTGTCTAAGTCAGCCATTTGTTGATTAATGACGTCGATGTCACCCGCCAAAACAGCGACTTCTACTGCGATCGCCTCGATGGCGCCGGCATTGTCTGCAATAAGTTGATTGTTTTCTTCGATCAGCGCACTAAGTGCTTGAAAAGGTTGCCCATTATCGGCTCCTTGGCTGGTGTTTCCTTCCTCTTGCGCAACCGCAGTACCAGTAAGTCCAACCATGACAAGCATGGCTAATATCTTGCCGCCCATATTCAATATCCCTATTTTTGGCTAATGCTTAAATATCAGGATAGATGATCTGGTGGATTAAGCTATGGGGAATTTTGGCGGTCGAGGTAGTCATTAAGGGCTCTACAGTGGGTGTTTGACCAGGGTTTGGCGCGCCCGGCAGGGTTCACTCAAAATTTATCGAAGATAAATTCCTCGCCCTACGGGCGCCTTGCAGGCGTGCTGCGCGCTACGCGCTGGTCGAACCGGCAGTCTCTACGAGCACACCAGTCGGACCAATACAAAAAGCCCGCTAACAGCAGGCTTTGTATATTGGCGCGCCCGGCAGGACTTGAACCTGCAACATCCGGCTTAGAAGGCCGGTGCTCTATCCAGTTGAGCTACGAGCGCATTGTTGGTGGAAGCCAGTTATATCGACTAGCTGATAGCGGCGTGTATTTTACATCAATTAAACGGACTCACCATTGCGTTAGCTGGGAGTCCTACGCCCGGCTTAGAAGGCCGGTGCTCTACCGGTCAACGATCACAGATCGTTGTGGTTCGCCCTTCGCTCAAAGCTGTCGCTTTGGATACGCCAGTTCTCACCCAGTTGCGCTACGAGCGCATTGTTGCTGGAGGCTAGTTGGATCGGCTAGCTGAAAGCGGCGTGTATTTTAACCGAAATCGGATGGCTAACCATCGCTGCGCAGAAGAACTACTACTCAGGTCGTTGGTCGTGATCGAGGCTTGGTTTATCAGAATCTGTGTAGCTATGCTGCGTATTGGGTGTGCCGCTGCAGCCGACACCGGTATACATGCCTGCCATGATCAGGGACAAGCTCTTGTAGCTTGCAATGACTCGAGACCAAATTCCCTTGGCAGGGGATTGCGGTTCCACTAACGAATCTGGAACTATGTCCGCGACCCTGGTGCGTTCACCATCGAGAGTCTTAATGTTTTCGGCTGTCATATCGCCTTCCCCTCCAGTGATACTCACGTAGACCGACGGGAGCTGATAGTTGTTTCAAGTTTTTGGATAGCTGCAATGCGCCTGCCTCGATCTCCACTATACCGGAAATTGAGTGACTGACTGGATTCTGACTCGCGGGCGCCGCAATCACAGCCGCCAGGCCCTGGAGCGTAGAAACGTATCCTTTACATCGAATATCACTACGCCAGGATGTATTTTCTTTCTAAAAACTGGGCCAAACAGACACCTGCAACGTCTCAATGATAACCCCTGGCCAGGCCTTTATAGACAACCCGATTACGTCCCTGCTGCTTTGCCATATAGAGTGCCTGGTCGGCGCGTTTCAACACATCCGCTGGATACTCGCCTTCGGCACAGACCGTCATCCCAAAACTAGCAGTTACTTTCACTGCAGCGTCACCCGACTGCACCACCATAGATTCAATTTGTGTGCGCATACGTTCAAACAGTTCTTCGCCGGGCTTCCTGGTGGTTTCGGGCAATAAGACTACAAATTCTTCACCGCCAAATCGCGCGATGGTATCTGTTTCACGGGTTCCAGTGGTCAGTTCATTTGCCACGGCAACCAGCACATCATCCCCGCAATCGTGGCCCCAGGTATCATTCACCTTCTTAAAATAATCCAGGTCCATGATCGCCAGGGCGAACTCATGCTGATAGCGGTCGACTCTTAGTAACTCCCGATCGAACTCTATTTGAAATGCGCGCCTGTTGGGAAGACCAGTCAATGGATCTGACATGGCGAGTTGTTTAAGGGATATATTCGCTAACTCAAGACTCTGGGTTCGATCCTTCACCTGATTTTCCAGGTTTTCATTCACCTCCTTGAGTTCTATCGCCAGCTCCGCCGATTGTTCCAAACTCTCGGCATACTTCCTGGCCAGCTGTAAGGATTGCATGATAAAAAAGACCAGGAAGGCGACGTTAACGGTTTCAATAACCTGCGTCACGTGGTTGTTATGGCGCACCAGGTCCAGGTAGGCACAACCCGCTATTAATATGGCACCTATTATTAGTGTCAGACTGCCAGCTCGCCTTTTCCAGAGGACAAATACGGTAATCCCAAGATAGAGCAACAATAATCCAGGAATGGTCAACAGATACACCTCTCCCAGCGGAATATAGGTTTTTGGAGCCGTGGTTAAAGCAATGGCGGCAAACAGTAGCCAAGGTACTGCGATGCAGCTCGCCACCAGCCTACTCACATCTAATGGGAAAAGTGTTCGTAGCAACCCCGCCAAGGTGCCGAACGCCACCCCAAGCGTCGCCCAGCCAATTCGAATGCCAAGCCCCGCCGCCGTTTCCAAAGCAAATGTATGCCAAAGCCAAAGATTGACGATATCGTGTTGGGCACTCAAGCGGATAAACAGATTAACGGCGGAGAAACAAATAATAAAATATTCCCAGTGCCTGGTGGGACCACTCAACCAGAGAAAAGAATTGTAGATAGCGATGACAAGAAAGCTCCCCATAAAAAAAGCCACCAGCGCGCGCTTGCGCCAATTATCATCTTCAATGGCGTCACCTCCGCCGATTAACAGAGGACCCAAGAGACGTGTACCGGGATATTCCGAGGCATTTAGTCGAAAAACAAACCGCGTGGTCGTGGCTAAATCTGGCAGGGCAACGGGATGCATAATCACGCTCCCCTCCTCAGAAGTTGTCATTGGATCGCCATTGGATGCGATTAAGACAAGTGCTCCTTCGAAATTGGAAACATAAAGCTCGAATGTCGAATAAACCTGACCAATATTGAGATAAAGCCCTGATTGCGGGCTTGGGAAATTAACGTCCAACACGTAGGTGGCTGCTTGAAGATTAGAACCACCATGCTCTGGCCAGGATTCCGGAATGGAAACGTCAATCCATGTTCCGTCATCGGGTAGCGGCCCTACCGGTAACAGATATCGCCCAACGGCTTTTTTCCATGAGCCTGATAGGTACGCCATATCATCATTGTTTTCGACATTCGCCAGATCGGGCAGAGCCAGTGATTGGTAAGATTCCTGTGCAACCAACAATTGCCCAGACATTAGTAGAGCAAGCAGCAATAGACTGGATATCTGATAGTTCCTAGCGGAATGTCGTGCACAAGACGGCCGCCGACAGTCAGCTGACAGTCGCTGGTCGAAATCCCATAAATTGATAACTACTTCCCGAAATTCCAATGATTAGCCTCTTCACGCTTATTTCATGTGAATCCCTGTAGTGCACTATTTTTAAGGTTAGTTCAGTGTCTAAGGACTACAAGAGCTTCTGCTTTAAATGCCTCAACTGGAGAAGAAAAATCACTTACAAAAGTGGAATAAGCCGGCTCCTTTGCAGTCAATTACCGGTGGCAAGGGTTGCAGGAATGCACGGCCAAATTGGTCATGAATCAGGAAAAACTGGCCGAGGGATTTACCCATATAACGGAAAGTCGGGTGAAGATGACGCTAGTGGTGAGCCTAACGGCCCGATCTAGAGATTTGATACAGTGCAGGAAGAATCGGTGAGAACCGAATTAACGGCAGCGCTCAACCTGCGCTAAAGCACTCTCTCCCACCTTGGTAAGCAGTCACTCGGCAGGGTGCATAAATGGGGTGACCGACGGGATTCGAAACCGCTTCAGGTAATTCTTTGAAGCTCTGTGAGGCTCTGTGAAGTTGTAACGCACTGTTTTACTTAACTTATGATATTTATAAACTTCATGGAGTCTCAGAAAACCACACACCACCAACAAAAACACCAACAAATATTGAGGAAAAAGAGTAACAAGAATTGAAGTTAGTGTCGCACCAAACCAAACGATTTTTTGGCTAACTTTTGCGAAAAGGCCATTCGATCTTGCTGAGTTCCGGGCCAATTCAAAATATCAGCATGCCACCTGTACTGACGTTCGCTTGCTATCACATTCAGTCGACAAGTAGAGCTTTTTAGTAGCGTGGCTAATATATCAGACACACTGATATAGGTTGTAGCTTTGCATTGCTTTCGCCTTGCTTCTGAAACTTTGCTTCGTATATGTATCACCTCTGCGTCTGATAAACGATCCGTTCTGAAAACAGATGTCTCTAAATCACGATTAGGCATAAAACCTTGCCATTTTGCGGAAGTACGATTGAATTCCCCAGCAAATAGAAAACGACAAACTGTTTCCTCGCTGCTGACTGGCACTGTCTTTGGCCTAAATAATGAAACCGAAAGCTTATGAAATGCGTTGTATATACTGCGACACATCGATCGGAATGTTTCCATTTTCTAAATGCTCCTGCCCACGCACTTCCGATTCT
>JADFOC010000170.1 GCA_022563075.1 Pseudomonadota bacterium | reverse complement strand
AAAACCTGGGGTTTGTACCGGAATACAATACCTATGAGATGGAACACGCAGTCTGCCCGCAAGAGATTGTGGAAATAGCATCCTGGATCACTCGCGTGTTGGATCCAAAATAAAGTGTTGACCTTAGAGTTAACTCTAAGGTTACACTACAGCCACTTGAGCGCTATTTCGCTTAGGCGATGCCATACGCCAGTGAAGGTAGCCGTCTTATTTGGACCCATCAGAGAATGAAAATGTTAAAGATCAGTGAATTAGCTGCCAAGATCGGGCTTTCTACCCACACGCTGCGATTTTATGAGAAACACGGCCTGATCCATGCCAGTGATCGCAGCGAAGCAGGCTATCGCTATTACAACCACGCAGATGTACGTCGCGCCGAATTCGTGAAGACGGCGCGCAACATCGGCTTCTCACTGCAGGACATTTCCCAGTTACTTTCTATACGAGTGGACAAGCACAGTCACAGTTGTCAGGACGTGACTGATATCACCCAACACAAACTGAACGAAGTGAACACCAAGTTAGCCGAACTGCAATCGATGCAACAGACGCTGCAAATATTGTTAGACAGTTGTTGCGGGGGTCCCGAGAACGCAACCCACTGCTCCATCATGGAGGCTCTCGAGGAGAGTGAAGACCGGAATCAACTAGTCGCAGGAAACGTTAAATGAACTTGCTGGGTATTTTTTGGAAATTGGTCATCGAGAGTGCGCCGTGGCTGCTAATGGGATATTTGCTGGCTGGTATGATCAAGCAGTTGATCCCGAATAGCTGGATACAGAGCCAATTAGCGGAGCCTGGCTTGTTATCGATAGTAAAAGGGGCACTTATCGGCGCTCCTCTGCCACTGTGTTCCTGTGGCGTGATTCCCACTGCGTTGGCCATTCGCAAGGCGGGTGCGTCGAAAGGTGCCACCTCTGCCTTTTTAGTAGCAACCCCGGAAACGGGTGTCGATTCTATTTCATTTTCATATGCTGTATTAGGTCCGATTTTCGCATTGGTTCGTCCAATAGCAGCGCTGATAAGTGCCATTGTTGCCGGTGTCTTAGTCAGTGCGATGGACCGGGAAGCACCCATGGCAGAGCGCAGTTCCCAGTCCGGCAGTTGTTGCAGTAGTAAGCCAACAGAGCCAGTTGCGCCGTTGAGTCTGGGGCAGAAGCTGATTAATTCTGTCCAATATGGTTACGGCAATATGATTGCCGATACGGCGAAGTGGCTGGTCTTGGGCTTGATGGCTGCGGCGCTCATTACCGCCATCGTCCCACAGTCCTTTTTCCTGCGTTGGGGTGACGGTGTGTTGGCCATGTTTATCATGGTGTTGGTGGGGCTGCCTATGTATATCTGCGCAACCGCTTCCACCCCGGTTGCCGCGGGCCTACTGTTCGCCGGCATTTCCCCTGGTGCGGCCCTGGTGTTCATGCTGACCGGTCCGGCCACTAATATTGCCACCATGGGGGTGATAAAAGAGCAACTGGGGACCCGCTCCTTGATCGCCTATCTGATTGGGGTCATCGGTACGGCTGTCATTAGCGGCTTGATTCTAAATGAGCTGTACCAGCGCTATGGTTGGTCATTGCAACTCACGCTGATGGAGCATGGCGAAGCGTATCCGCTCTGGCGACAACTGGCGGCGGTCTTGCTTGCCGGGCTGGTGGCCAGAGTGTGGCTGCAGCCGTTGCTCAGTCGTAAAGCGGCCCTAGCCAAGGCTGCATAGCAAGTCGCGGGAGCACTAGCCATTGCCGCCGGTATTGTCCAATTTGCCAGTAATTCGGTGGCGTTTATCGAGTTGATAAACTATATCCGCCTGCTGCGGCAAGCTGGCCAGACAGTGACGCGTGATGCGCTCGAAATGTTGAATGAAGCGATCCAGTTCAACCTCCAGCATCACGCCGCTTGCCCCGGAAGGACTATGCTGGCGGAGTTTTTCTTCCTGTAGCCTCCGCCACGCAAACACCTGCGCGAAATCGGGTGCCTGTAACACAATTAGTAAGTGGAGTTGGTTAAACAATTCCTGATAATTCTGGCCCAGTTGATCATTCACATAGTGGCGCCAGCTGCCATCGGCGTCAGCCACCGCTTCCAGCGCATTGAGTGGTGTATCTAACTCCGCACTACGCTGCGGAAGGGCACCGATGAACCAACCCTCGATAATGATTACATCGATGGGTCCGTTTATACTCGGGCAACATTCAACCGCAATGCAATCATCGATGGCTTTATCGAAGGCTGGTAATACCACGCGATCTGAGGCGGTCGCTGCGCTCAGCTCTTGCAGTTTTTGCGAGAGCAGCTGCGTGTCATGGGTTCCGGGCACGCCACGACTGGCGAGTAGCGGATGGATCTTGGCTGCAAGCTGCTTGCGCCGAGATTTGGAATAATAGAAATCATCGATTGAAAGATTGGCGGTGTGGTGGCGGCGCGCTTCGAGCAGGCTAGTCAACAACTTCGCCAGCGTCGATTTGCCGGTTCCCTGGGCGCCATTGATGCCCAGAATCAGCGGGCCTTTTTGTTGGCGGCGTTGCAGTTGGTCTTCGATTTGGCTCAGGAGCGGCACAATCCAGGTCTGCGCATCTTCCGAGTAAGTTTGCGGCAGCGCCTCTTGTATAACAAAATCGTCAATAAGCTGTTGGTACATTGTGAATAGATTTACCGCGTTGAATCTATTAGTTTATCCCATTGTCGCAGCGTTAATGCAAGCAACTGGACGGTGTGTTCAAAAATATTCCTGTGTTACGATCAGTTAGTCTAGAGCGCAACGGCTCAACCTGTTGCCAGCCTGAATTTTTTCACTTAACCCTGATTTTTTAGTTAATGACCTCTTCAATATTACCGGAAAGACCCCTGCTGATATCGCCTACGCTAGCGGCTACGATTGGCCTGGAAGAAGCCGTCATGTTGCAGGTTCTGGGAGAGCTGATAAGCCAAGGTGAGACGCCGCAACGTCAACTTCAGCAGCAACTGGATTGGGTTGAATTGAATGAAGCGGATTTGCAGAAGGCCTTTCCATTTTGGGCGAAGTCCGATATCAAGCGCGTGCAATCCAGTTTGCAGAATCTGGGTCTGGTTATCATTGACCCGAATACTGACTCAAGCGATAGCTACTATTTTGCCATTGACGAGGCGAGTAGTGAGGGGATGCCACAAACTCCAGCATCGGATCGTCCAGTCGCGGCCGATTCGAAACGCTCCGGATCCGCTACGCTCATTCCTGCGAACTGGCAACCGGATGAGAATTGGATTCGCCAGTGTAAACAACACAGTATTCCAGAGCCGTTCATCCATGCCTTGGTGACGGAATTTGTGGGCTATTGGCGTGAGCGGGGGCAGGGGAGATTCTCCTGGGGCAATGCTTTTTATAAACACGTGCTGAAGGAATGGCGTAACGAACAGACACGTAAAGGTGCCTACGAATTAGCCAGTACCATGTCTGCACAATGGAGACCGAGCGATGATGCAATTGGCATTCTTGAAATTTCCGAGATCAACCCCAGTTTCATCGAGGACGCGATTCCTGAATTTGTGTTGTATTGGCGGGAGCGAGGAGTGGTGCACGGCGCCTGGAATACAAAATTTATCGAGCATATTCGTCGACAATGGGCCAAGTTCTCTGCTTCATTTGGCTGTGACGATACGCCACGGGTAATATCTGCCGATTGGAAGCCTAGTGCAGATTGTTATGAAATATTGCAGTTAGCTGAAATAGACGAGGACTATGCGCGCGGCAAGATTCCGGAATTTGTGATGTATTGGAGAGACAGCCAACAGGTGAAGGCTTCATGGAATACGGTCTTTCTTCAATTCATCAAACAGGATTGGGCGCGAAAACTAAAACAGTTAGAAACCGCGGATAACTCTCATGCAGAAGATCAAACCCTTGCTGGATCGAGCCAGCAAAGAATTAAAGAAAAATTCAAGCGCATCGCTGACCGAAGCTGGGCAGAGTAAAGCGCAGAGCGTGAACTTGGTAGACGCTGTTGCCGAGCCAGAATCGGAGTTCAATCATGCAGCTGAAATGGACCACGTCGACGCGATCAACCAGGTATTCGCCGAATTTGAATTCGCTTACCATAATCAATTTCATAAGGCTTTTGCGACTTCCGAGAGTCTGGTCATCGCCAAGAAGTACTGGTTAAGCAGTCTGGAACATTATTCACCAACACAGATTACCCAGGCGGCAAAGCGGATAATTGGCTCGCAAGACTATCTGCCTTCCATCGCCACAATTATTAGAGCCTGTGGGGAAGGGATTGACCTATTCGGTTTGCCTGCTGCCCGGCAAGCGTATCAGGAAGCCTGTTCGGCCTCGTCTCCGAAAATACAGTATAGCTGGAGTCATCAGGCGGTATATCTTGCAGGAAAAGCGGCCAGCTGGTATCTACTGGCTAATGAAGCAGAGGCGAAAGCGTTTCCGGTTTTCCAATACCACTACGCTCTCTTGTGTAAACGAGTAATCGACGGTGAACAATTAGCTGTCGACTTACCGACTCCGCTGCCCGAAAAAATTGGGCGGAAATTGGAGAAGGAAGAAATCAAAGAGCGTATCGCCAAATTAAAGAAAGAATTAAGAATGTAATCAGGCATTCAATTTCTTGTACTTGATTCGAGTCGGCCCGGCACCGTCGCCGAGGCGTCGTTTGCGATCTGTTTCATAGTCTGAGTAATTTCCTTCGTGCCACACCACCTCACTATCACCTTCAAACGCGAGGATGTGTGTGCATATTCGATCCAGGAACCAACGATCGTGTGAAACTACTATCACGCAACCGGGAAACGTCAACAGACCTTCTTCCAGAGCACGCAATGTCTCAACATCCAGGTCATTAGTGGGCTCATCCAGCAACAACACGTTGCAACCACGTTTTAACAGTTTCGCCATGTGCAGGCGGTTGCGTTCGCCGCCGGACAAGTCCTTGACAAACTTCTGCTGATCGCTACCTCTGAAGTTAAAACGACTGACATAGGCTCGGGAGGAGATTTCATAAGCGCCAATTTTCAGCAGCTCCTGTTCATCCGAGATTTCTTGCCACACTGTTTTTTCGCCGTTCAATGCATCTCGGCTCTGGTCTACATAGGCAAGATCCACGGTATCGCCGATGTCGATGCTGCCGCTGTCGGGTTGTTCCACGTCAACCAGCATCCTCAGGAAAGTAGTCTTGCCAGTACCGTTACCACCGATAATGCCGACGATGCTGCCTTTAGGAATGGCAAAGCTAAGATTATCGATCAGGCGCTTATCACCGAATCCTTTACAGAGATTATTTACTTCGATGACCTTGTCTCCCAGCCGGTTGCCGGGCGGAATATATAACTCCTGAGTTTCATTGCGGGATTGAAAATCTTTTGAGTTGAGCTCTTCGAAACGGGCGATCCGAGCTTTGCTCTTTGACTGCCTGCCTTTGGGGTTGGCGCGCACCCACTCCAATTCCGCCTTGATGGTTCTCTTATGCGCAGCCTGCTGTTTGGCTTCTGTGTGCAGGCGTTGTGCCTTCGCTTCCAACCAGGCACTGTAATTGCCTTCATAGGGGATACCATGCCCTCGATCGAGTTCAAGGATCCAGCCCGCCGCGTTGTCCAAAAAATATCTGTCGTGGGTTATGGCGACCACAGTCCCTGGATAGTCCTGTAAGTAGCGTTCTAACCAGGCGACGCTCTCGGCATCCAGGTGGTTAGTGGGTTCGTCCAATAGCAGCATGTCTGGCTTGGATATCAGCAAACGACAAAGAGCGACGCGTCTTTTTTCACCACCGGAGAGGTGCGACACGTCCGCATCCCAGGCGGGCAACCGCAGGGCATCGGCGGCACGTTCAAGCGTCCGCTCTACCTGCCATCCGTCGACAGCATCAATTTCGTTTTGAAGTTCTCCCTGTTTTTCAAGCAGTGCATTCATCTCATCATCATTCATCGGCTCGGCGAATTTATCGCTGATGAGGTTAAATTCTTCAACCAACCCAATGATGTCTTTAATGCCTTGCTGCACGTTGCCGCGTACATCGAGGGTTTCGTCCAGTGCCGGTTCCTGCGGCAGATAACCAATCTTGAGGCCGGATTGTGGTCTGGCTTCTCCGTTAAACTCTTTATCAAGCCCCGCCATAATCCTCAGCAATGTGGATTTACCCGAGCCATTTAGGCCCAATACTCCAATTTTGGCGCCGTGGAAAAAAGACAGTGAGATGTCTTTTAATATTTCTCGTTTTGGTGGGACTATCTTGCCGACGCGATGCATGGTGTAAACAAATTGGGCCATCTTTAAGGATCCTGCTAATGCTAAAAAACAGAGCAGTATTATGGC
>JADFOC010000169.1 GCA_022563075.1 Pseudomonadota bacterium | reverse complement strand
GGTTTTTCTGTCCCAGACGATGGTGGTTTCTCGTTGATTAGTGATGCCGATACAGGCAATCTCTGTCGCCGAAATAGCTGCGCCCGTGAGCGCTTGCTTACAACTGGCGAGTGTTGTTTCCCAAATCTCGATTGCATCATGTTCGACCCAGCCATTGGCAGGAAAATACTGAGTGAATTCCTTTTGACCGATGCTGAGCGACGTACCATTTGCATCAAAAAGTAGCGCCCTGCTGCTGGTAGTGCCCTGATCGATAGCGAGAATATACCTGCCCATGTATTAACGTCTCGATGGGTGAAGCGCTACTTGCATTCACTTCGTAGCTTGATGTAATTGGAATGTTTTTTGTCTATGCTAATAACCACTGGGCTGCCATGTTACACTAACTACTCGAGCGCCTCGACTAAACCTTGGTCGAGGCACCAAGCATGCATTGTACGTTTTCAGATATTTGTAAGTGACTCAATCACAATCGGTTCATGACCTGCTGGTAATCGGTGGAGGAGTAAATGGCGTAGGAATCGCCGCCGATGCGGCGGGGCGTGGCCTGGATGTGGTGCTGTGCGAAAAATCGGATCTTGCCGCCGCCACCTCATCTGCCAGTTCCAAACTTATTCATGGAGGATTGCGCTACCTGGAACACTATGAGTTCCGAATGGTTCGCAAGTCGCTGATAGAGAGAGAAGTACTCGCTCAGGCTGCGCAACACATAATCAGGCCCATAGCTTTTCACATTCCCCAGCTACCCCATTCTCGCAAGACCTGGATGCTGCGTGCGGGCCTGCTGTTGTATGACCATTTAGCCAAGCGAGATCGTTTCAAAGGTTCTCGTTCCATCAGGATGGGTAAAGACAGCCCACTCAATGCGGCGATTAAACGTGGATTTGAATACTGGGACGCACAAGTCGATGACACACGTCTGGTGATATTAAACGCGCTGCAGGCTCACCGTAAGGGAGCGAGGATATTACCTAGAACTGAGTGCACGGCAATCACCTCGACGGATCAAGGCTGGCGCGTCACCCTGCACGATCAACTCAAGGATGTCGATACCGAGCTTAGCTGCAAAGCCATCGTGAATGCCACGGGTCCGTGGGTAGTCCCACTGCTGAAAAAGCTGACCGAGTTAGCAGTCCCTCATGAGATCCGCTTGGTAAAAGGCAGTCATATCGTGGTGCCAAGAATGCATGATGGCGAGCAGGCATACTTGCTGCAGCATCACGATGGACGGATAATTTTTGTCATTCCCTATTTGCAAGAATTTACCTTGATCGGTACTACCGAACAGGATTTCGATGGCGACCTGGATGATGTCAGCATATCCAATAAAGAGATCACCTACCTGATCTCGATCGTTAATCTATATTTCAAGAAATCAATATTGCGATCGAACATAGTCCACACCTTCGCCGGGGTACGGCCACTGGTGGATGATCCGGCGAAAGACTCGAGCCGTGTATCGAGAGACTATCGCCTGGAACTGGACACCACAGAGCACCCTTTCTTGTCGGTCTATGGTGGCAAGGTGACTACTTACCGGGTACTGGCTGAGCAGGTGGTGAACCAGCTAGCTCAGTTTTTTCCTGGAATCATGGCTCCCTGGACTCGCCAAGCCAGGCTTCCAGGTGGTGATTTTGAGGTGCCAGAGAGTCTATTTCAACAAATTGCAACGCGCTATGCGTGGTTGGGTCCAGACCTTATTACACGATGGCAAAGGAGCTACGGCACACTCAGTTTTGACATACTCGGTGATGCCACCGGACTCGGTGATCTTGGTATTAAGTTTGGGCATAATCTGTATCAACGCGAGGTTGATTATCTTTGTGCGCATGAATGGGCAAAGACCGCTGATGATATTCTCTGGCGTCGTTCCAAACTGGGATATCACTTCAGTAAGAAAGATCGTGCCTCCCTGTCAAACTATATAGCGCAGTCATCTCCAACCAGTTGAGTATGGAATACCAGGGATTTTCTAAATGCTTGAGCTGCAGAATGTTTCACACAAAGTTGGTGATGAGATTTATGTAGATGATGTGAGTCTTTCCCTGCAGCGGGGAGAACTAAACATCTTACTTGGCGCCACCTTAGCAGGCAAAACATCACTAATGCGACTGATGGCGGGATTGGACAAACCCGACTCCGGTACTATTTTATTCGATGGTACTTCGGTATTGGGTGTGCCGGTGCAAAAGCGCAATGTGGCGATGGTCTATCAACAATTCATTAATTATCCGACTCTCACAGTATTTGAAAACATCGCCTCTCCACTGCGGATAGCAGGCAAAACCAGGAGCGAGATTCGCAGGCGTGTCAATGAAGTCGCAGAACTGCTGCAACTTGCAGAGTTGTTAGAGCGTACACCAGAGACCTTGTCTGGAGGGCAGCAACAGCGCGTCGCTCTGGCACGGGCATTGATCAAGGAAGCGGATCTGGTACTGCTGGATGAACCTCTGGCAAATCTGGATTATAAACTTCGGGAAGAACTACGCGCCGAACTACCCGCTTTGTTCGCCGATATGGGGGCAGTACTGGTATATGCGACAACGGAACCCTCGGAAGCCCTGGTATTGGGTGGCAATACCGCCTGTATGTATCGAGGCAGGGTCGAACAATATGGCCCTACACTCGAGTTATATCGGCATCCTTGCGGATTAAAAGCGGCCAGGATTTTTTCCGACCCACCATGTAATACGGCATCGATCATCTGCCACGCCGGTCAATTCGCGTTTCCAGATTCGGGTCGCAACATCATCTTGCCTAACGTCCAGCCAGTCGATGGTGAATACATCTTAGGGGTCAGACCGCATCATTTAAGCCTGCAAAGAAACGGAACCGATGACATTGAGTTAGGTGGCTCAGTGACAGTCACCGAACTGTCTGGTTCAGAGAGTTTTGTGCACTTCGATTTCGCTGGCAATCCCTGGGTGGCACTGTTACATGGCATTAAAGATTTTTCGACTGATACGATTGTTAAATTTTTCATTCGACCGCAACACGTGCTGTTATTCGATGCCAAGCAAAACCTGGTTTCAATTCCTGCGCCTGCCAGTGGGCAATGATTCGTCATGGCCACTATCACATTTCAAGAAATTGCCCATCGTTATCATCAATCGAAGCACAAAGATGCCGGGTTTGTTGTAAACAACTTAAGCCAATGTTGGCAGGATGGCGGTGCCTATGCCCTGTTGGGTCCATCTGGTTGTGGAAAAACCACACTGCTGAACATCATCTCCGGGTTGGTCAAACCCACGGCAGGCAAAGTTCTGTTCGATGAAATCGATGTCACCGATCTTAGCCCGCAACAACGCAACATAGCGCAAGTGTTTCAGTTTCCCGTGGTCTACGACACCCTGACGGTAGCCGCTAATCTGGCGTTTCCGTTACGCAATCGGGGACTAGTGAAAACTGAAATTGATTCCCGAGTGCAGTCGGTACTTGCGATCCTGGGACTCGAAGAAATAGCTAATCTTAAGGCCCGAAGTCTGAATGCAGACGATAAGCAGAAAATCTCTTTGGGGCGCGGCCTGGTGCGCACCGATGTGAAGGCCATTCTGTTCGATGAACCGTTGACTGTAATCGATCCGCATTTGAAATGGGAACTGCGCACCGAATTGAAGAGGATCCATCAGCAATTCCAACATACGATGATTTATGTAACCCATGATCAAACCGAGGCGCTTACTTTTGCAGATCAGGTTATGGTTATGTATGAGGGAGCTATCGTCCAGGTTGGGACACCTCAGGAACTGTTTGAAAAACCACAACACACATTCGTTGGAAAATTTATCGGTTCTCCCGGCATGAACATCTTGCCCTGTGCAGTCGATGGATCTGTAGCGGTTGTCGATGGAAATACAATCGACCTGCAGCAGGATTACGAATTGAATCGTACCGGGCTCGAAATTGGGATTCGTCCGGAACACATCACACTTTCCAATGATCGTGGGATAGCGGTACAGGTCACGGCTGTCGAAGATGTAGGCAAGCATATCGTGGTGCGCACAAAATTAGGGGATCACAACGTCAATATAATTGTCAGGGAAGGGGTCGCCATCCCCGAAAATCCCCGAATCTGGTTCGATCCTTCGAAATTGAATTTATTTCAGAATTCTTATCTGTTAGGCGTCACCTGAATATGAAAACTGCCAATAACAAGGCTTGGTTCATGGTACTGCCGGTGTTACTGCTGGTTGCCATCAACGCCATCATTCCATTAATGACCGTGGTTAATTACTCGGTGCAGGACACCTTCGGCAACAATGAGTTTTATTGGGTGGGTACGGAGTGGTTTCAGGAAATTTTAAAGAGTGAACGCTTTCACAATGCGCTGGGCAGGACCCTGTTATTTTCGACGCTGATATTGGCCATAGAAATTCCCTTGGGAATAGTCATTGCATTGGCAATGCCAAAACGGGGTCCTGGTGTATCGATATGTCTGGTGCTGATGGCCCTGCCATTGTTAATTCCATGGAATGTAGTCGGTACCATCTGGCAAGTATTTGGCCGCGTCGATATTGGATTACTCGGGCATGGCTTAGCCAGCATCGGTATCGACTACAATTATACGCAGGACACGCTTGATGCCTGGTTAACGCTGATCATCATGGATGTATGGCATTGGACATCCCTGGTGGTGTTGCTTTGTTACTCGGGCCTGGTGGCTATTCCCGAGGTTTACTATCAGGCAGCGCGTATCGACGGCGCTTCCCGTTGGGCGGTGTTTCGCTACATACAATTGCCGAAGATCAAGCGCGTTCTGCTGATCGCCGTACTTCTGCGTTTCATGGATTCGTTCATGATCTATACCGAGCCATTTGTCGTAACTGGCGGTGGGCCGGGCAATTCGACCACGTTTCTATCCATCGATTTGGTGCAGATGGCATTGGGTCAGTTCGATCTAGGTCCGGCCGCCGCCATGTCTCTCATCTACTTCCTGATAATATTGTTGCTGTGCTGGGTCTTTTATACGGTGATGACTAGCTACGATGTCGACAGCAGTTCTGGTAGAAGTGGTGGTCGGCAATGAACAGGCGTGGAAACTATCTTCGGCTGTTTATCTTGATTCTCTATATTGTGTTCTTGCTATTGCCTATATATTGGCTGCTCAACATGAGTTTCAAAACTAATCAGGAAATAGTGTCTACCTTCAGTCTGTGGCCGCAGAACTTCACATTTGAAAACTACAAAACCATCTTCACCGACGCGTCCTGGTACAACGGTTACATCAACTCAATCATTTACGTAGTCATGAATACTCTGATCTCGATCAGCGTTGCCTTGCCGGCGGCTTACGCGTTTTCCCGTTACCGATTTCTCGGCGACAAGCATCTTTTTTTCTGGCTGCTCACCAATCGCATGGCACCGCCGGCAGTTTTTGTATTGCCTTACTTTCAGCTGTATTCGGCCTTTGGTTTGATCGATACGCACATTGCCGTAGCGCTGGCGCATTGCCTGTTTAATGTCCCGTTGGCGGTGTGGATACTGGAAGGATTTATGTCCGGGGTTCCTAAAGAGATCGATGAAACAGCCTATATAGATGGCTATTCGTTTCCGAGATTCTTTCTTAAAATATTCACGCCACTCATCGCTTCGGGTATCGGCGTGGCCGCTTTCTTCTGTTTCATGTTCTCCTGGGTGGAACTGCTGATCGCTAGAACCTTGACCGTAACCGATGCCAAACCGATCGCCGCGGTGATGACCCGTACCATGTCTGCCTCCGGCATGGACTGGGGTGTATTAGCCGCCGCCGGCGTACTTACTATTATTCCTGGTGCATTGGTGATCTATTTTGTGCGCAATCACATTGCCAAAGGGTTCGCTCTTGGCAGGGTTTAAAGTCATGACACTTATAATTGTGTACGTCGTCAAACCCTTTGTCTTTATACGAGGGTTAGCATCACCAGGGCTACCCAAGCGCAATCCAATCGCTTGCAAATCCATCTCTGAGGCCGCAAACCGCTCGGTGCGTTCATTTTCAAGCCAGGCCTATCTGTTGGCAATAATTCGGTGACTGCATCCCTCCTAAACCGATCGCTGGCTACAGGTTTAAGCTATACTTCGGGCACAATCAAGGAGCACGCGCTATTTCCTCTTCAACCATGGATTCGGGAACCGCCAAACCCCGAGCCTTTGCCGTTTTCTCAGTCATTCAGTTTCGTTGGTTATTCTTCGGCAACGTTGCCTTCTTCTTCGCCATGCAAGGACAGATGCTGACCCGCACGATTATTGCGTGGAATCTCACCGGAGAAGCAACTTCGCTAGCTTATATCAACTTGGTAGTGGCGGTGCCGATGA
>JADFOC010000168.1 GCA_022563075.1 Pseudomonadota bacterium | reverse complement strand
GGGCTCACAATATACCCACCGTGGCAATGAATTTTCGTGGATGTAGTGGAGAAATGAACAGGCTGGCCAGAACCTACCATTCCGGAGTATCTGAAGATGTAAATGAAGTGTTCTCAAAAATGATTGAGCTTTACCCGCAACAAGATTTTAACTTTGTTGGTTATTCACTGGGCGCCAATGTCTTGCTCAAGTGGTTGGGTGAAATTGGGAGCCATTCAAGAGTCAAAAAAGCGGTAGCGGTATCCACGCCTTTCTCACTGGCTTATTGTTCGCAAGCCATGCTCAGAGGGGTGACGCAACTGTATGGAAGATACTTTGTGCGGCGACTTCTCAGGGATATTAGGCAGAAAAAACAACACTTCGAAGCAAATGGAGAAAGCGAGCAGTTGCAACGATTAAATGAGCTGGGCAATCTAGATCGCATTACAACGATATGGGAGTTCGATGATCAAGTCACGGCTCCGTTGCACGGGTTTAAAAATGCAGACGACTACTATCGCCAATGTAGTAGTATCGATTTCATTCCCGCCATCCGAACCGAGACCTTATTAATTCAGAGCCAAAACGATCCGATGATTCCAGCAGCTGCGGTACCCGAAAAGGAATTGCTCGCTGCCAACATCGAACTGCAGCTCAGCGCCAAGGGTGGCCATGTGGGATTTATATCTGGCTCCAGTGATAATTGGCTCGAGCACAGAATCTTAGGTTTTTTTGAAGGTTGATTGAGCAAGCATTGTCAATTCGCTAGAATGCAGGGCAATCGATTACCGAGAAAGTTATGAAAATCGCGGTTTACCCCGGCACATTTAATCCCATCACCAATGGTCATACCGACTTGGTTGAGAGGGCATCACGCCTTTTTGACAAGGTTATTGTTGCCGTCGATGGCACTGACAGCAAAAAAGGGGACGCGTTCCCCGCTGAGAAACGTGTTGCATTGGCACAAGAAGTTTTAGGTGAGATCAACAGCGTAGAAGTCTGTGAGTTCAACACGCTATTGACGGATTTTGTTCGTAAGTGCGACTCCAACATCATCTTGAGAGGTTTGCGCACAGTGGCGGACTTCGAGTTTGAGTTTCAATTAGTTGGCATGAATCGAGTGTTAGACCCTAATATTGAAACCGTATTCTTGGCGCCGGCTGAACACCTGTCCTACATCTCTTCCACGCTGGTGCGCGAAATCGCGTCCTATGGTGGCGACATTTCAAAATTTGTTCACCCGGCAGTGGTCGAGGCTATGGCGCATTCCTGATCGATGGGCCAGCAGGAGCCAGCAGCAACATCGTCTTTTCTAACTGGCCGCTATGTTTGGCAAGTGCTGCAGTAAACGGTGCTTCTCTGGCCCAATCGGATCTCCTTCAAAGGCTTCTTACAAGTCATGCAGGGCAGACCCGCGCGGCCATACACCCGCAAGGATTGTTTGAAGTAGCCTGGATTTCCGTTGCTATCCGTGAAGTCGCGCAGCGTGGTACCGCCAGCTTTGATTGCCTGCTGCAAGATTTGCCTGATGCATTCTGCCAGTTTCTGGTAGCGTCGCAGTGAAACCTTGCCGGCGGCGCGTTTAGGGCTAATGCCCGATAGAAACAGGGCCTCACTCGCATAGATATTGCCGACACCTACCACGATTCGACTGTCCATGATGAAGGATTTGATCGCTGCTACTCTTTTTCTGCTGCGATCAAATAGATGCACTCCGGTGAACTGGCTCCCCAGCGGTTCGGGTCCCAGCGACCGTAATAGGGGATGTGATTCAATGTCGGATTGCAGCCAAAGCATGCAACCGAAGCGTCGGGGATCGGTATACCTCAAGATATGACCATCGTCCAGGACGATATCCACATGATCATGTTTTCCCACCGGGCGCTTTTGATCGACGATACGCAAGCTACCGGACATACCCAGATGAATGAGCAAGGTGCCGATGTCGGTGCCGAGCAGCAGATATTTCCCGCGTCTCTTTACCGATCTGAAAGTTTGACCGGGCAACTCCTTTGCTAACGCGGGCGTAATCGGCCAGCGCAGTTTTTCCTGCCGCAGAATGATCTTGGTGACCCTCCGGCTTTTAATGTGGGGCAGAATGCCTCGACGCGTAGTTTCGACCTCTGGTAACTCCGGCAATCTCGACTCCAGCTTGGTAAATGAGAATGATACGTGTGCCTGTGCACAACAGTTATAATCGTTCCCTGAATTGAATGAAAGTGGTGAAACCAGATTGACCAGTCAAATGCTACTAGGTATCGATGCCGGAGGGACGTTTACCGATTTTGTCTGTGTTGAACTGGGATCGCAGATTGGGTTAAAGATCCACAAAACACTCTCTACTCCTGCTGCGCCCGAGCAGGCAATCATGGATGGTATCCGTGCTATGGGCCTTGAATCGGCGATGAAAAGTGGCAGTTTGTACATCATTCATGGCAGTACGGTGGCGACCAATGCAGTGCTTGAAGGCAAACTGGCAAAAACAGCGTTTGTGACCAACTATGGTTTTGCTGACATGCTGCAATTGGCCAGACAAACACGGCCTGAACTCTATAAGTTGGAGTTTGCCGCCAGACCACCGCCAGTTGCTGCCGATCTCTGCCTCGAAACTGGCGGCAGACTGGCGGCTGACGGCTCAGTAATTGAGCCACTGAGCGAAACCGAACTGCATCAATTAGTCGAAAAACTAAGATCGCTAAAGCCGGATGCGATAGCGATTAACTTACTGTTTTCATTTCTCGACGACAGCTTCGAGCAAGCCATCGCCGCCGCAATCCATGCAGCCGGGCTGCCTGCGTTCGTGAGTTGTTCATCCACCGTATTGCCTGAATACAAAGAGTACGAAAGAGGCATCGCAACCTGGCTTAATGCCGCGCTCGGTCCGATTGTCAGTGGCTACATCGGCCGCTTACAAGAGCAACTGGGGACTTGCCCAATACAGATAATGCAATCCACGGGTGAAAGCATGGCGGCTGACAAAGCGGCAAACTCAGCGGTTAATTTACTATTGTCCGGGCCAGCTGGCGGGCTCGCGGCCGTACGTTTTCTGGGCAAGCAGTTGGGCATAGATCGAATCATCAGTTTTGACATGGGCGGCACCTCGACAGATGTTGCCTTACTCGAAGGTGATATCAGTATCACCAACGAAGGCTTTATCGCACACTATCCGGTTGCTGTCCCGATGGTAGATATGCACACGATTGGCGCGGGCGGAGGATCGATCGCCTTGGTCGATAGCGGTGGTATGTTGCAAGTGGGACCCCGCTCTGCAGGAGCCGAGCCTGGGCCTGCCTGTTATAACAAAGGGGGCGCCGAAGCCACGGTGACCGATGCTAATCTGGTCCTGGGCAGGTTGCTACCGGAAGCGGCGTTGGCTGGTAGCCTGAAGTTGGACCGGCAACAGGCCGTTGCAGTAATAAGGAAATTGGCAGTACCGCTTAAGTTGTCGGTGGAGGAAACTGCGCTGGGAATAATTACCATCGCCAACGAGCATATGGCCAAGGCGATTCGGCTGATTTCGGTGAATCGGGGATATGATCCGAGAGAATTTGTGCTTACCAGTTTTGGTGGGGCGGGGGGCTTGCATGTCTGCGCCATCGCTGACGCCATGCTGATGCATAAAGCGATTGTGCCAGTGCATTGTGGTGTGTTGTCTGCACTGGGCATGGTGGTGGCGAATCGAGGCCGACAATTTTCCAAAACAGTGAGTATCGCATCCAATAACATAAATGAAGCCGAGCTACTGCATGAATTTGTTCTGCTGCAGCAACATGGCATCGAACAACTGCAGGAGGAGGGACTCTCCGACACCGAGTTGCAAATAACGCGCAGCGTGGACATGTGCTATGTGGGCCAGTCCTGTACGCTGAATGTGCTCTGGGAGGACCCACAGGCGTCAATAAATGCATTCCATCTTTTGCACAAAAGGCGATACGGATATTCACTGCAGACAGACACGGAATTGGTTAATTTGCGGGTTAAGGTGTCGGCGCCGAGCAGAGATTTCAAATTGCCGGAAATTATGGCGCTCTCTAACGGTAATATTATTGATCACACTCGGGTCTATGGTGATGCCGGTGAGGTAAAAATGATAGCCCGGGCGGGCATGGATCCAGAAAAAAACATAGAGGGTCCGGCAATAATTTCAGAGTACTCAGCCACTACATTTATTGCGCCATCCTGGACTGCTCGGGTAGATCGTCTCGGCAATTTACTCTTGGATAAGATTGACCCCTGAGATGCAAAGCATGAGCCCGGTGTAATTATCCATGGAATTTCGAATGAGGCTGGCATAATTGCCGTATGATGCTTTATCTGCTGCGCATTTTTGCGGTGAGGATATTTACCCACCAAATTCTCAAGTGATATAACGGAACGCCTTTGTCGGCCATTACTCCTGGTCAAAGTTGACCTTGCTATGCAGCTACAGCTAATTTAGGGTGAAACACGGCGCAACATTTTAAGCCACAATAAACTGCGTAAACGACCAAAGCATGCGTATTCAACTCATCAGAACGACAGCAATCTGCACTGCCTTACTGGCACTATTGGCGAGTAATACACTGTTCTCTCAGGCAGCTGTCGACGCGCCAGAAAAGCAGGTGATACGGCCGTCATTGAAATATGTCGATGCGCCAGTAGCGATTATAGGAGACTTGGATCCCATTCTGCCGTCGTTGCCGGTCGCAATCGATCCGGAGCAGGATCCGGAGTTTCTTCTCCGCAGTAACAGCATCCGCGAATATAACTCATCCTTGGAACGAATCGAGCTAAATGGTGGCGCCTGGGACCGAGATTTGGTAGAGGAACTTGCTACCCTGGGAAGTCTGCAACAGCAGCAGGGACAGCATCCCGAAGCTATCGATACCTTTAGCCGTGCCATTCATGTCAATCGTATAAATGCCGGATTGCATACCCTGGAGCAGATTCCAGTAGTAGAGCAGCTGATTGACAGCTATCTGGCGCTGGGTGACTGGGAACAAGTAGATATTTATCACAACTACTTGTTTTATATCCAGCAGAAGGCATTCGGTTCGAATGATCCACGCATAATTCCGGTACTCGAAGGTCTCGCCACCTGGAATATTCAGGCATTCAGTATTGGCTATGGAGAAGCGCTGGGAGTCAGGCTGAGCACTGCTCAAATCTTGTTTAGTGCAGCCGCCCGTATGGTTCGCGCTCATTTTGGGAAAGAGGATGAGCGCTTTATTGGATTTCAAAAAAACATTGCGAATTCAGCCTATCTTGTGTCCAGAAATCCAGAACTCATGGCTGAAGTTAATCGACCCGAATACCGGAGTACCCAGGACAGATTGAGGGAAAGGCTCAACGAGCGAACCCCGGCGTGGCCACGTGGGTTTCAGGTTGGCGAATTAGCGCTACGGGAAATAGCGGATTACTACGCCGGCGAAGGCCATACCACCTACGAGTCAGCCGAAGCGCTTACTAACATAGCCGATTGGTACCTGCTGTTTGAAAGGCGTCGAGCCGCCTTCGACCAATATGAAAAAGTCTGGCGACTGCTGGGAAATGTTGAAAATGGGGAGGAATTAATTCAGCGATTGTTCGGTCAAGTAGTCCCATTACCAACTTTTGCCAGTCGCTCGGACCATTGGATCGCCACGGTAGTCACTGGTAGCGACAGCGTCTCCTTGAATTACGAATTCGTGGATCTGGTGTTCGATGTGACGGCCAATGGAATTGTTCGAAACATTCGCACACTGTCCGAGGAAACAGAGGAAAACGCCTCTCAACTAGGGCGTTTGCGAAGGGTAGTCCGAAATTCAATATTCAGGCCGTTGCTAGTGGATGGCAAGCCGGTAAGGTCCAGCGGCAACCAGTTCAGATACCGGTATTGGTACTAATTATTGGGTGTTAGCTGTAGCATGATTTCAGGCCGTGATCTATCGTTAAGCGACGGTTAAGGAGATTTGGTGTACAACTAAGGGTGCTATTTTACAAAATCACCGGCATAGCAGAACTGCGGGTAAAATCGCCGATAATGCAAGAACTGTCGGTAAAAGATCGAAACTTTCGCTAAAATGTTAATTTACGGTAACCAGAGAATTCACTCCGGGATCAAACTATGAAAAAGCTATCCAGTGCACTACCTAAGCTGATCTTGCTCGGCGGTATTAGCTTGAGCTTACTGGCCTGCCAATCAAGCCCGCAAAATTCCTCTTCCAGTTCGGCATCGGCGTCTTCTTCGAGCAGCCAGAGCCAGAGTTCCAGCCAGAGTCAGAGTTCCAGTCAGAGCCAGAGCCAGAGTTCCAGCCAGAGTCAGAGTTCCAGTCAGAGTCCCAGTCAGAGCCAGAGTTCCA
>JADFOC010000167.1 GCA_022563075.1 Pseudomonadota bacterium | reverse complement strand
AGTTATAGGTGACGGCAAACAGTAGACCGCTGTCTGCCACCAGCTGGCTTAGCGTTTCTGCGTCTTTTAACGATGACGTCAGTGGTTTATCGCAGACGACGTGGATGCCCGCTTCAAGAAAGGCCTTAGCCGCGTCGAAGTGAAGATGGTTAGGGGTGACGATAACGACAACTTCGATGCCATCTTTCTTGCCAGATTCCTTTTTCGCCATCTCGGCGAAATCTGCATAACTGCGATTTTTGGCGATGCCAAGCGCGGCGGCAGAGTCGGCGGCGCGCTGTGGGTCGCCGCTCAGCGCGCCGGCTACCAGCTCAAAACGATTGTCGAGGCGCGCGGCGATTCGATGCACCTCGCCGATGAAGGCGCCTTGCCCACCACCAACCATGCCTAATCTGATTTTGCGGTCAGTCATGAAACGCCGAGAATGCGTTTATTGGCTGCGTCGTCGGTACCGGCATCGGCAAAATCGTCGAAGGTTTTGTCGGTGATACGGATAATATGATTGCGAATAAATTCTGCGCCTTCGCGCGCGCCGTCTTCGGGATGCTTGAGACAGCACTCCCATTCCAGCACGGCCCAGCCATCGAAATCGTTGGCGGCGAGTCTGGAGAAGATATCGACGAAGTCGATTTGACCATCACCTAGCGAGCGAAAGCGACCGGCGCGATCGATCCAGGATTGATAACCACCGTAGACACCTTGCTTGGCGGTCGGGTTGAATTCGGCATCTTTGATGTGCACCAGTTTTATGCGGTCTTTGTACTCATCCAGGAAGGCCAGATAATCCAGTTGCTGCAGCAGCAAATGGCTTGGATCGAATAAAATATTACAGCGCGGATGATTGTTTACCCGTTCGAGAAACATCTCGAAGCTTATCCCATCGTGCAAATCTTCGCCTGGATGAATCTCGAAACCCAGGTTTACTCCAACTTCATCGAAGGCATCCAAAATCGGTAGCCAACGCTTCGCCAGTTCATCGAAGGCAGTTTCCACCAACCCTGCAGGACGCTGTGGCCAGGGATAAAAATAGGGCCAGGCCAATGCACCTGAGAAACTGGCATGATCCGTTAACCCGAGCCTGTGCGAGGCACGGGCGGCCAGCAACATCTGATCCACCGCCCATTGTTGCCGCTTGCCGGGATTGCCGCGTACTTCCGGTGCCGCAAAGCCATCAAACATTTCATCGTAGGCAGGATGGACGGCGACCAACTGGCCCTGTAGATGGGTAGAGAGTTCGCTCACCTCGATACCATGATTCGCCAGTGTGCCTTTGACTTCATCGCAATAATCCTGGCTCTCGGCGGCTGTCTTCAGGTCAAACAGCCGCTCATCCCAACTGGGAATTTGCACCGCCTTGAATCCCAGCTTTGCGACCCAGCCACCGATTTCATCCAGTGAGTTAAAGGGTGATTCATCGGCAGCAAACTGTGCCAGGAATATTGCCGGTCCTTTTATTGTTTTCATTTTTAGGGCTTTTAGAATGGACTGTCGGGAAAATAATATTCTGCTGCATTCTCTTGGGTAATAAGCGGAGAGCCGAGGATATATCTACCACTGATCGGGACATTGAAGAGAAACTTCAGTGCAGTTAGCTCCATCGCCGTGGCAATCATCGATGGTGGATACAATACGTCTACTGGGGTCAGCCGATCACCGTCCATGACTCGCTTAACAATTTCCTTCATGCCGCCACCTCCGACGATAAAGAGTTCGTCCTGGCGCCGAGCTTGACGAACTGCCTGAATCACGCCGATAGCGATATCGTCATCCTGTGCCCAAACTGCATCGATCTTGGGAAAGCGAGCCAGGAAGTCTTGCATCACAGTGAAGCCATCGTCACGATTCCAGTTGGCATACTTGTTATCCAGTACCTTGATGTTGCTGCCTTCCAACTCTGCCATGAAGGCATCGAAACGTTGTTCATCGATGACGGTAGGAATGCCGCGCAGGACTACGATGTCGCCACCATCACTCAATGATTGCTTGATGTATTGGGCGGAGACTCTGCCCATCTCGGCATTGTTACCAGCCACATACACGTCCTCGATGCCGGCTTCACTCAGGCCGCGGTCCACCACGGTGACGAACACGCCCTGGCGTTTCACATTGCGCACCGGCCCGGTGAGAGGTGCCGATTCAAACGGCAACACCACCAGGGCGTCGATATGATGAATCGCCAGCAGGTCTTCCAAATCATTGGCCTGTTCCGAGGCGCTGTTGGCGGTGAGCAGCACGATGCGCAGACCCGGGTTGGCTGCCTCGAGACGCTGCTTGGTTGCCTCGGCATGAAAATTGAGGCCACCGGCCCAGCCATGGGTGGCGGCTGGAATCGATACCCCGATGGTCTGTGCATTAGCCACCGAGCCAACCCCAAGGATGATTAGTCCCAGCGTCAGCGCGAGTAGTTGGCTTCGTGTTCTCAGGCGACTCGTTTTCATGTGGTTTACCAATGCCCTCACTGCTTGTTTCTGCGCCATGCTCCGCGTTGCAGATAAACCGCGGCGATCACGATTATGCCCTGTACGGCGCCATTGAGGTAGTTACTTATGGCATCTGTCAGGTTCAGAATATTGCCTATCAGTGTCAGAATCAGCGCGCCCACCACGGTACCCCAAATACGGCCATAACCGCCCCTGAGTACGGTGCCGCCAATGATGACGGCGGCGATGGCCTCGAGCTCCCACAAGATACCGGTCTGACCCGATGCCGAACCCAGGCGTGGCACGTAGATAATGGTGGCTATAGCAACACACATACCTTGCAGCATGTAGGTCATGGTCTTAACTCGATCGACATGGATTGCCGAATACAAGGCGACTTTTTCGTTCGATCCGATGGCAAGACAATGGCGACCGAAGACGGTTTTATTCAGTAGTACGTAACCGATGATGGCGACGCCGAGGAATACCCAGGCCGGGTAGGGCAGACCCAACAGATCGCCGTAGTACACCTCGCTATAGATGTCACCGATACTGAAATCGAGTGACAGGGTGCCGCCGTCTGCCATGTAGGTGATCAGCGAGCGATAAACTCCCATGGTGCCAAGGGTGACGATGAAGGCTTCGATCTTGGCCTTGGTGGTGAGGATGCCATTAATCAATCCAGCCAGGGCGCCGATACCGGCGGAGGCAATGATGGCCAACAGTATAATAGCGACACTTGACTCGATGGTACCGATCAGGGAATTCATGATGATAATCATGCATCCGGAGATGAACGCCGCCATGGCACCCACCGAGAGATCGATGCCTCCCGCGGTAATCACGAAGGTAGCGCCGATAGCAACGATGCCGATAAAGGAACTGCGAGCCAGTATGTTGCTGAGATTACCGGTGCTGAGAAAGGCATCATTCACCAGCATGCCGATGATAATCAGTGTAATTAATGCTAGAAATGGACCGGTGGTCTTAAGATCTAGCTTGAATCCAAATTTTTCAGGCACAGAGCTGATCCTCGGAATTATTTTTTCCCGGCTGCCGTTTCAGGCCAGTGGCATAACGCATGATTTCGTGTTCTTCGATTTCGTCGTCCACGAGAATACCGGTCAGTTCGCCACGGCACATCACCGCGACGCGATGCGACAGGCCGATGATTTCCATCATGTCTGAGGAAATCAGAATGATGGAATGTCCGTTAGCCGCCAGTTCAGCAATAAAGTGGTAGATCTGGCTCTTAGTCCCGATATCGATGCCGCGGGTGGGTTCGTCGATGATGATGATGCGCGGCGCCACCGCCATGATCTTTGCCAGTAACAGTTTCTGTTGATTGCCGCCAGAGAGATCGCCGGCGGTAATGGCGCTGTCTTTCAGGCGTATATCAAATGTCTTTATCGCCTGTTCAAATGCCCGCTGCTCTTTTTTTTGATCGATGAGCAGACCGGCATACTTGCGTTGCAAAAATAAAGCAGACAGAGAGAGCAGTGAGAAGTTGAACACCAGGTTCAGGTTGAGCAGCAGACCACTGGCTTTTCGGTCTTTGGTGAGATAAGCCACTCCATCATCGCGCGCGGCCGCCAGATTAGGATAGGATACCGCTTTTCCAGCCACCTCAATCTGGGCACTGGCAGTCAGTTTCCTGAGGCCGACAATCGCTTCCATCAGTGCCGTGCGACCAGAACCTACCAGGCCGGCAAAGCCTAACACTTCACCCCGTCGTAATTCGAAGCTGGCGGCTTGCACTAAGCCGGGCACGCTGGCGTTGACGACTCGCAGTGCAATTTCGTCCAGTGGGGCTGGGATGTTGGGGAATAGATTGCTCAATTCACGTCCCACCATGAGTCGGGCCATATCGTCCGTACTCAGGGAACTCGCTGGATAACAACCGACCATCTCGCCATCACGCAAGATTGTGATGCGGTCGGCGATGCGTTCTATCTCCTCCAGCTTATGGGAGATGTAGATGATGGCAACCGCTTGTTGCTTGAGGCGTTCGATCAGGCGAAACAATACCTCGCTTTCCTTGCTGGTGAGCACCGCCGTGGGTTCATCCAGAATCAACAGCTTTGAATTCCTGGCGTAGGCTTTGGCGATCTCGACCATCTGCTTGTCTGCCACCGCAAGTTCGGACACGGGTGTCGCTGGATCCACCTGGCAATTAAGTGCCAACAGGTACTTCCTCGCCAGCCGCAGCATTCGCTCTTGGTCCAGGAACAGGCCTCGCTTCAATTCATTGCCGAGGAAAATGTTCTCGGCGGCCGACAATTGCTCGGCCAGGTTGAACTCCTGGTGAATCAACACAATCCCATGTTGTTCGGCGACTTCAATATTCCATGAGGCGACTGGCACGGTGCTGCCATCGGCTGTGGCCAGGCGAAGTTCGCCAGCGGAGACTTCCTCGTAACCGGCCAGTAATTTGACCAAGGTGGATTTACCGGCACCATTTTCGCCCAGTATCGCCAGCACTTCACCCGTGTGTATTTCCAAGTCGATGTGTGTAAGCACTTCCACATGTCCGAAGGACTTGCTCACTCGGTGAGTTGACATGAAGAGAGTGTTATTTGCTGCTGGCATTGGCACTTATTATTTGATCGATTAGCGGGGTCGATTCCACATCTGCTGAAGTACCGTGGAATGCAATTGCCGCTGCCCCCGGAGTAGCAGTTCACGCATTCTCGCCACCACTATTGGGTACTCGCGGGTGTAACTATAGGTTTCAGATGGATCCAACTCCAAATCGAACAGCAATCCAAAAGGAGCATAATAAGACGCGGGATGATCAAAACTGGGAACACTGGTTCGGTAGCGCGTTTCCACCACCAGTTTCCACTTACCACTGCGCACGCCGGCGATGCGATCATTATCAAACAGATACAGCGCTGCATGTGGGGTCGTCGCGCTCTCAGTGAGCAGCGGTAGTATATTTTTACCATCGATCTCACGATCATTGGGTAGCGCACCGCCGGCTAGCTGTAAAAGAGTTGGAAAAACGTCGATGTTCATGGCGGGTTCACTGGAAACCACACCTGCCGGTATCATCGATGGCCATCTTGCAATGAACGGAACCCTGAGGCCTCCTTCCCACGCAGATCCCTTGCGATCACGAAAGGGGCCAGGACTCCCTTCAAACCACGGGCCGTTGTCCGAAGTAAATATAATCAGAGTTTTATCGTCGAGTCCCAGCTCCTTCACTTTTTTCAGAATGACGCCCATGCTCCAGTCGATGGTTTCAACCACATCGCCGTAGAGTCCGGCATCGGAACGACCGTCGAAACGGTCAGAAACAAACAGCGGTACATGCGGGAAACTGTGGGGCAGATAGAGGAAGAAGGGATCGTCTCGATTTTCTTCGATGAAGCGTACCGCTTCGGCGGTATAGCGTTCCGTGAGTGTGGTCTGATTCACCGGGTCTTCAATAACTTGATCTCCCCGATACAATTCAAGCGGCGTCATGTCGTTGCTGTGCAGTACGCCAAAGAATTCATCGAAGCCATGCCGCAGTGGTGACCATTCCAATCGACTGCCGAGATGCCATTTGCCGAACAGGGCGGTGTGATAACCGACTTCCCGCAAGGCTTCGGCAAGCGTAATCTCGGCGGCAGAGATATGCACGGCATTAGTCGGTCTGGCTACATCATTCACCAGATCCAGCCGAATGGGGTAACGGCCTGTCAGCAGCCCGCCGCGGGCAGCCGTGCAGACATTGGCACTGGAGTAAAAGGAATCCAGTCGAATGCCTTCAGCCGCCATGCGATCCAGATTAGGCGTTTTAATCAGGGTGGAGCCGTAGACGCCAATGTCGCCATAGCCGAGATCGTCGGCCATCACTAGGATGAAGTTGGGTCGATCCGGAGTCTGTGCAGACACTAGCGGAGCAAACAAAGTGAGAGCAAACAACGGTAGAATGAACAGCGACGGCGCCGTGGTTATGATTTTTGAGAATGCGCGCAGCACAGACTTCGATCCTCTTTTTTAATATT
>JADFOC010000166.1 GCA_022563075.1 Pseudomonadota bacterium | reverse complement strand
CTTAGATAAAAACAAACAAAGTACCACCATTCTAGGCCAATCATGACACAAGACCACAATTAACCAAGAACGTATGGGCCAGTACTGAGTATGTACATATCGCAAATAATAACATTTTGCATGACTAGAAATTGAAAACTTGACTCATTTCCTTTATTCATTTTTCATTGCATTCAAATAATCTTCACACTCATTAATTTTCAACCTAACCCAAACTGGTTTATGATCCGACAGCTGATAAGTCCTCCAGTCTTTATAGTATTTTTCGATATTCCCTTTGTACTTTTTCCCTTCAATTATGGAGCTATTCTTCATCATCTCATCTTTTCACAGCAGTCCCACGTGATGAGTGAGTCGATCACGGCACGCTCGAGAGGGCAATTCAAACCTAAGAATATAGAGCAATAAATTTGGTTATTGCTAACTGCAATCATCACCGATACTCGGTGTGTTTATTATTATTCTATTTGTCTCTGAGAACATAAAGATAAGCATCCACCTTGCTATCGTCTTTAAGCTTTACGCTGGTCCGTACACGCTGGTAAGATTCACCTTCGAACTCATCCAGCATTGCCCAATATTCAGAGAGTTCATTTGAGCTAAATACTAATCCTTTGATTTCATCTCCAGCTTCGCTAAGCACCATCGCCGGATAACCCATAGTTGCTCCCCAGCCTTTTGGATACAGCATTCCTGTTACTGTCGCTTCCTCCCACGTGCCATCTATTACTCCTAGAATATGCTCATTAGGTTGGCCCCGAGCCAGAGTTCCGTAGACGAATAGTCTATGTGTCATCGAATACCCGTATTCAGCCAAAGCCTGATATTTGAGCGAGAATGCGCTTCTATGCAAAATTCTAATTGGCTAGATTGCTGATAAACGCTTCACGGTCTACCAGTTTGCCGCGTAAATAAACCTGGTAGATGGATCGTGTATTGCGGATATCATCCAGTGGGTTGGCATCCAGTATCACCAGATCCGCGCTAAATCCTACCTTGAGCAGTCCCAAATCTTCCAAACCGAGCCGCTGCGCCGGTTTGCTGGTGGCCGCAATCAGCGCCTGCATCGGTGTCATCCCCAGGCGCACAAATATCTCTAACTCGCGGTGACCGGTGTAGCCAAAGGGATGTCCCGGAATCGCTCCGGCATCGGTACCGAGCAAGATATCCACTTCGGCCGCAATCAGGTGAGCAAAACTTTCCCGCAATTCTCTTTCGCGGGCAGGATCCAGTGGCGGATGCAGTTGCCGCTGTCCGGAAGAGGTAGACAAGCGTTCTGCCACCGGCGGTGGAATGACCTGGCGTAGAAACGGATCTTCACCGATGGCTTCCCGCCGTAATTCAGCCAGACCAAGATTGGGCACCACGAAGGCATTCGCTTGCTTGACTGCCAGGGCAATGTCAGCGCCAAATGCACTGCCGAGGCGTCCATGCAGAAACCCCTGTACCCCGGCATCCAGCAGCTCCGGCATATCTTCGGCGTATTGCTGGTGCACGAATACCGGGATCTCATTAGCCATCGCCGCAGCGATTACGGCGCGGTATAAAGCAGGTTCCAACTTCTGTTGGGTGCCGTTGCGATCATCGACCCATAGCTTGATAAATGGAATCCCCTTAGCCGCCACCTCGCGTACTGCAGCCCGCGCCTGTTGCGGATCTTCCAATCCGCGCAGTATCGTCATACCGGTGACTTCAGCCAGGCGTAAGGCATGCACCAGAAACTGGTTGTTAGGACCTTGAGCCGGAGGTGCCATGCCGGCCGCGAATAGAAATCTGGCTCCGGTAATTTCACCGCTGCGCTGCGCTGTTTGTATTTCAAGCGCCAACTCATCTGGATCACTGCCGGCCGAGAACACGGCAGCGAAGCCGAAGTACGCATAACGCTGCAGATTATCTATCAGGTTTTCACGCGTATAATTTTCAGCTCCCCAATTGAAACGGCCCGCATAACCCAGGTGTGCATGGGCATCGATCAACGCGGGGATTATTGTCTTGCCGGTCAGATCTACTATCGAGACATTTTCTGGGATAGTAATCTCATCCGCACTGGCCACGGCGGTAATAGTGTCGCCATTCACCAAGATTGACGCGCCTTCGAGTACAGTTCCATCGCCGACGATGAGTCGTGCGTTTTGTAGTAGCAAGGCTGCACCATCAACAGCATTCTGTGCATGCAAAGCGGGCGTGAAGACCAGCAGGATGCTCGCCATACTTAATTCAAACAATAGCCGAATCTTGTTGCGTTGCCGATTGATTCGAGGCATTGAATTATTCCTGTTTAAGATTAACTGGCTGTTACTTTCATATCGCGCAATCATTAGATCTTGTCACCTGCAGAATTGATCGCCGGATTAGATAGTAAACCAATCTCAGCCACCATAGTTAGAAGTAATTAACCTACAGATACTTACGCGGGCCGTTTACCTTAGCAAGAAAAATGGGGTCTTTTATATTGGCTAAAACTTATTCAAGAACGCTTGTGCAAATATTTTCTTTACCTGGCTTGATTTAATCACTATTGCTTGTTTCGGCATTTACCACGGCTCAGGACGGTGCCGTTGTAGAAATAGAGATTGTCGATGTGGGTACGGTGCTCTGTGGTGCGGCGGGTGTCATCACCACCGACATCGAAGCGCATCAGGATAATCGGGCCGATATATCCACCCTGCTATTTCCGGTGACAGCGATGGAATAATCTCAAGCGTGTACACGATGGCAGCCGCAGCGGCACGCTGGTTGTCCGCTGTCATCGAGTTTTCACCAAAACCCGGTTGGCGACCCCTTGCGGTTGCGCCGCTCTCACCCGTCGCCCATGCGAAAACCCGCTCCCCGCGCCCTTCCACATACGGTGAACTGCTTCGGCTATTTGACTGCTACGCACAGTACCGGTTATCTGGGTACTACACTTTGGTGATCGGCGCGCGCGGCTAATACTCTCTTTTTACCCTGTAGACTGGTAGTCTAGCACTCCTAAACAGCACGCAACCTATCCAAGATCTGGGGAAAAGCATTGTATCAACAGCTACTAGCGGGTAACGCACTGGATGAATCGCAGGCACTGGCATTGGCAGAGTGCGAGGATACTGCGGTATTGACTGAAATAGCCTGCGCCCTGCGCGATCGACACCACCGCAATATTATCAGCTATTCCAGAAAGGTATTTATCCCGTTAACGCATCTGTGCCGTGACGTCTGTCACTACTGCACCTTCGCGCGCACCCCTAAACGCATAGGGCAAGCCTACATGAGCATCGACCAGGTGCTGGAGCTCTGCAAAGAAGGTGCACAGGCTGGTTGTCAGGAAGCATTATTCACCCTCGGCGAAAAACCGGAGCTGCGATACAAGGCGGCCCGAGAGGCACTCGATGCACTGGGTTTTGACACCACCATCGACTACGTAGTCGAGGTTGCAGGGCGAGTATTAAAGGAAGTCGGCCTGTTGCCACATATCAATGCCGGCAACATGACCGCCGCCGAAATCGCGAAGCTGCGCCGCGTCAGTGCCTCGATGGGCATCATGCTGGAATCTGCTGCCACAAGATTGTGCGAAAAGGGCATGCCCCACTACGGCTCTCCAGACAAAGACCCCGCGCTTCGTTTGCAAACCATTGAACTGGCAGGTCAGGCAAATGTGCCATTCACTTCGGGAATCCTGATCGGGATTGGGGAAACCCGCCGGGAGCGCGTCGAATCCTTGTTGGCATTGCGTGAACTGCAGCAGCGGCACGGGCATCTCCAGGAAATTATCGTGCAGAATTTTCGCGCCAAGCCCAACACCAGAATGGCACAATCACCGGAGCCTGATCTGGATGAATTGCTCTGGACCATCGCCGTCGCTCGACTGATTTTTGGCGGGGCAATGAACATCCAGGCACCGCCTAATCTTAGCCCGGGAGTACTACCGCAATTGATCGCCGCCGGCATCAACGATTGGGGCGGTGTATCGCCGCTTACTCCAGATCATGTTAATCCGGAAGCACCCTGGCCGCAGCTGGAAAAACTCGCGCAAGAAACGGCGAGCGCAGGTAAATCCCTGGAGCAGCGCTTAACCATCTATCCCGCTTTCGTGTGTGATGCAGACAAGTGGCTGGACCAAGAATTGCAACCCGCCGTGCTTAAGCAGTCAGACAGCTGCGGATTCGCTAAACGGGACAACTGGACCCCGGGAGATCTGATCCCCATTCCCAGGCTGGAAGCCGAACTGCTGAGCGACAGCTCCGGCATCAAATCTGTTTCTGCGGCGGTGCGAGATGCCGTAGCCAGATGTGAGGCGGCAGATGTAGTGGAGATAGATGATATCGCCCTCCTGTTTGAAAGCAGAGGAGCCGATTTCACTTACGTGACGCAGCGAGCGAATGCATTACGCGCTCAGACTAACGGCGAAGAAGTGAGTTATGTGGTGAATCGTAATATTAATTACACCAATGTCTGCTATTTCAAGTGTCAGTTCTGTGCCTTTTCAAAAGGTAAACTCAGCGAGAATCTGCGCGGACGCCCCTATGATATCAGCGCGGAAGAAATCGCGCGGCGCTGTCAGGAAGCCTGGGCTCGGGGCGCGACCGAAGTATGTATGCAGGGTGGTATACATCCCGATTACACCGGCCAGACCTATCTGGATATAGTACAGACGGTGAGAAACGCCACGCCCAATATTCATATCCATGCTTTTTCACCTCTGGAAGTCTGGCAAGGAGCCAGCACACTTGGACTCAGCCTGGAAGAATATCTACTGCAATTAAAAGCGGCGGGGCTTAACACCCTGCCCGGTACCGCCGCCGAGATATTGCACGATGAAGTACGCCAACACCTGTGCCCGGATAAATTAAACAGCGGCGAGTGGCTTCAAGTAATGGAGACCGCCCATAGAATTGGTTTTAAGACTACTTCCACCATCATGTACGGACATATCGATAGACCCGTACACTGGGCCCATCACCTGCTCAAGATTCGGGCCTTGCAACAACGCACCGGCGGATTTACCGAATTTGTGCCGCTGCCCTATGTACACATGGAAGCTCCCATGTACCTAAAGGGCAAGTCTCGACGCGGTCCCAGTTTTCGAGAAGCCATATTAATGCACTCGGTAGCACGTCTCGCATTTCATCAATTGATTCCCAATATTCAAACTTCGTGGGTGAAAATGGGACAGCAGGGCGTCAGCGCTTGTTTGAATGCCGGCGCCAACGATTTGGGTGGCACTCTGATGAATGAGAGTATTACTCGTGCCGCTGGCTCCAGTCATGGTCAGGAGTGGCCTCCCGCCGCTATCGAAGACACAATTCGTGACATCGGACGCATACCGCGCATGCGCACTACCTTGTATGCTGACGCCCCGGCGGAACGGCGCGAAGTCGCATTCAATGCGGCGGACCTCACCGAAATAGAAAATTCATCGGCCCTGAAACTGCAGCGCAGTAAGCGTCTTAATAATCTGGCGCAGGTAGTTTGAGTAAATTCAAGCGCGCCAAATAACAAGAAATCCAGCAGTGAGAAGCAGATGACGAGCAAACTGAAACTAGCCGGTGCTGGCGTGGCTGTGGTGGTGGTCATCGCTGCGATAGCCTATGTTTTTATGACGCCTTACAACCGCACTCCGGGAGTGAGACTCGGTGGAACGGAAACTGCTGCACCTGCCGATTGGCGCACTGTGGATAACGGCCCGCTGATGCAGATCAAACCAGCAGGATTCCCTCCCTTGGTGATAAACATCTGGTATGTGGGCACAGCCGAAGGGGTGATCTCAGCCACTCGACCCGATAACGGCTATTGGGGCAATCGCATGCGCGCTAACAGCAATGGGTGGATCCGCATAGGCGACGCCGCTTACGAAATGCAGGCTGAAGAAATATTGAATCCAACGGACCGTAATCGAATGCTGCAGGCCTATGTCGACAAATACAATCTGGAAAGCGTACCAGGAATGAACTATGCGGCATTGACCGACCCTGATCTGCCTTGGGAAGTCTTTTTGTGGACGGCCCGGTAATCAGGGTAAGGCAGTAGCCTATGAAAATTGCAGTAACCGGTGCCAATAGCAGCGTTGGGCTAAATCTGTTGGCCCACATCAGCAACCACGATGAACTGAGTGTTATTGCAGCAGTTCGTTCTGAAAAAGCCATGGCGAGCCTGCCGAATTCCCCACAAATCGATGCCCGCATCATTTCTTACCAAGACCAAGATGGGCTGGCGGATACTCTGGAAGGTGTCGATTGCGTAGTTCATCTTGCCGGCATACTGATCGAGAGCAAGCACTCCAACTATAGCAGCGCCAATGTCGCCGCAACGGCGGCTGTGGTAGCCGCTGCTAAACGAGCCGAGGTGAAATATATCGTCTTCATTAGTGTGATTGGTGCCCATCCCGATTCCACCAATACCTATTTCAGATCGAAAGGATTGTCAGAGAAACTCATTTTAGACT
>JADFOC010000165.1 GCA_022563075.1 Pseudomonadota bacterium | reverse complement strand
TCCTCCCCGTCTGATCTTAGCGACTTCCGGAGCGTTGGCGATTTCCTGCATCAGGCGATTGAGCACCGCTCGATCGATTTCTTCCGCGGCAATGGTAGGCGCGATGACTTTAAGCTGTCGACCAGATAGTTGGCGGAGCTCATCGGGTCTTACGCTTTGATTTAGTGGGTCACCTGCATTTTGTCGCTCGAGCGGTTCTTGTGCAAGGCTCGGAATTGCTGTAAGCAGCAGTAGCAGCAGGGAATAGCGCTGCTTAAACATCGACTTCAATGGCAGCCTTTAAAACGGGTGCAAATCGGGCCGTGGGACTGGGTGTATGCATGACTGATTATCGAGTGCGCTGGATAATGGCAGATTCCAGTTGCGGATAGTCGATGCCGAGTTGGTCCAGATAGGTATCGAATCGCGCTGGATCATAGTACAGCTCCTCAAGCTGCGACTTGAACCGTGCCATGGTCTCCGCGTTCTTTTCGATAGCCGGCGCATCGTCCGGACCCACAAACGATTCATATTGAACATCGGCCGTCTGGATATCGTCGAAATAGGACTGTGCCTCTGCCACCAGAGCCTCGTTTTGAATCAGATCCAGCATGGTGGTGGCGATTACCTTGGCGCCGGCTATCGCCCCTTTATGGGCGATAGGCGTGGCCATCGCCATGGCGCTGGACCAATGATGGCCCTGTAGTCCTCTTACATTGGAAGGATAGCGTAAGGTCACCGTGGGCACGTTCCAGGATATATCACCGATGTCATCTGACCCTCCGGAGACTGGATTTTCCAGTGGTTCGCTAATACCGGAGAGTTCGGTAGCCAGGCCTTGGGGATCGTCTGCACCCATCAGCGTCTGTAGTGCCTTGGCAAAACGCTGATCGTCTTCCGACCAGGTGGGCAAGCCCACAGCCTTGATGTTTTCATCCATCGCCTGGGCGATGGGTCGATTGAAATGACGCGGCCAGGCGGCGCCAACGATGCGCCTCTCCACTGTCGTATCAGTCATCATCGCCGCCCCTTCGGCGATGCGCTGCAGTGTTTCAAAGTTGGTACGAATCCCCTCGGCAGTGATTTCTCTGATGAAGTACCAGACGCTGGCGTAGGAGGGCACTACGTTGGGCTGGTCACCGCCATTAATGATCACATAGTGGGATCGTTGCAGGGGATGCAGATGTTCGCGCCGGAAATTCCAGCCGATATTCATTAACTCCACCGCGTCCAGGGCACTGCGGCCCTTCCACGGATCGCCGGCACCGTGAGCGGCGACACCGTTAAACAGGTATTCCACCGATATCAGGCCGGTGCCGCGGGCATCTCCCCAGCTGACGCTGAGATTGTTCGATACGTGGGTAAACAGAACCGCATCCACCCCCTCGAATAGACCGTCTCGTGCATACCATGCCTTGGTGGCCAGCAATTCTTCGGCGATGCCCGGCCAGAGCACGATGGTGCCTGGCAAGCCTTCCCGCTGCATGATTTCCTTGAGGGCTAAGGCGGCGATGATATTTACTGCCTGTCCGGAATTATGGCCTTCTCCGTGTCCGGGTGCGCCTTCGATCATGGGTTGACGATAGGCAACACCGGGCATTTGTGATGCTCTGGGTATGCCATCGACGTCGGAACCCAATGCAATCACCGGCCTACCGCTGCCCCAGCTTGCCCACCAGGAGGAGGGAATATTGGCTACTCCCAACTCGATATCGAAGCCATTCTGCAGCAGGATGTTGGTCAGATATGTCTGGGTTTCAAATTCCTGAAAACCCAGCTCTGAGAATGAAAACAGGCTGTCGACGATTTCCTGGGACAGCTTGGACATGGAATCGACGCTTGCAGCTAACTCGGCCTTGAGACCGGTAAATTGACTTGGGCCGGGTTGGGACCATGCGCCATGGCTGATGACGGTGAGAAATAGTGCAAAGAAGCAGCGTGCAATAGTCATGGAGTTACCCCGGTTGTAACCGACGAGTTCAGAGGGTTCCTAGGGTACGACTTTTTAGGCTCACTCGCTAGAGCCTGCAGTGAAGGGCCGTTTCGAGCGGATCATCGTTATATTTAACCATATGGTTGAATGTTTTTGTTTTGGCTCTTAGTATTCACCCGATGGAAAACACCGAGAGTCTGAATCGCATCTTTCGCGCGCTGACCGATCCTACTCGCCGCCAGATCATCAGCATGCTGGTAGAGCGTGAACAGCGTCGAATCAGCGATCTTGCCGACCCGTTTGCCATGTCATTGGCTGCGGTCTCCAAACATATTCAGATACTGGAGCGTGCGGCGTTGCTCACCCGGGTAAAGCGCGGTCGTGAGTACTATTTGCAGCTCAATGCGGCGCCGCTGCGTGAAGCCAAAGAATGGCTTGGTTTTTACGAGAAATTTTGGCGACTGCGCTTCGCCAAGCTTGAATCTCTGCTCGACCAGCAGTCGATCCCTCAGCCGGGGAAATTGGAGAAATAAGTGTTGCTGGAAGCACAACTCACACTCGAAGCAGATCGCCTGTCAATAAAACAGATTTTTGCTGCGCCAATCGATCAGTTATTTGCCTGTTTTACCCAGGCCGAGCTGTTATGCCAATGGCATGCGCCGGGCGAGATGCAGACCACCGCCGAGGTCGACTTGAAAGTAGGCGGCCATTATCGAATAGCGATGAAAGATGCCGAAGGACAGGTTTTCACTGCAATTGGTGAGTAGCAGGAAATTCGGCAGCCCGGCAAGATAGTCTACACCTGGGCCTGGGTGGAACGCGATCTTCCAGAAACAGTAATAACTGTTATATTTACCGATCTGGCTGAGAAGACCAGGTCGAGTTGATCCATGCAGGCTTCTTCATAGTGGAGGAAGCACAGCATCACTCCCAGGGTTGGACCGGTATTTTCAACAGATTGAGTCACTTTCTCTAACAACGATAAAAAAGGGGAATAACGATGGAAGCATTAGTTGCAGGCGTAAACTGGCTGGCTGTCGGGGTCGGCACGGTTCTTAGCTTCGGGCTGGGTGCGCTCTGGTTTTCGCCAAAGATGTTTGGTGTTAAATGGGCTGCAGGTGTCGGTATCGAGATTAGTACCGGCGCGAAGCAACCGATAGCGGCAATGGCAATGCAATTTGTTGGCACCTTGCTCCTGGCCTGGATTATTGCGCTGGCCGTTGCCAACGATGCATTACCTATAGGAATACTGTTTGTTGTTACCAGTAGCGCTCTGCTGATGGCAAGTAACATGTTTGGCCAAAACAGTCGTTATGCCACCCTCGCAGAGGGCAGCTTCGTGCTGACGATGGCGGCGATCATGATTGCCTGCCAGTTGGTGCTCTGAAGGGTCGGTGGCCATGCCAAAGCATTGCCACCGATGGTAGCGCAACTCTCAGCCAGGGGGAGGTGGTGGTCCACCGCCGCCGGCGGCTTTATCGAATGACTGGTTCGGCGTGCCTTTGAAACACGCCAGTATCCAGGGATAGGCATCGATCACGTAATAGCCGTAGGCCCCACTGCGCATCATGCCGTTACATTCATCGAGGTCGCCGCTGCCATCCACGAATTCATAGTCATCCACGAAGGTGCCGTCATAGTTGCCGCCCGGGTCACTGGCGCCACTGGGTCGTGCTCCTGATTTCAACTGGAAGCTGCTGCTAACGGCGCGAATTTGTCCAGCGTCCTCGATGTAGGAGCCGTAGATGGGAAAACCATCGGCGGCGAAGCCAACCACCGGCGATTCGGCATTTGGCTGCTGCTCAAACAGGGCTACCGGATTACCGTGGTAGTGATAAGTCCCATCGGGTTGCGTGTGTGCATTGTGCATATCGGTGCCGAACTGGCTGAGAGGGCTCATCGGATCGTAGCGCCAGGCTTGGTCAATATCATTACAGCCGATATTGCCATCACCGACCCCGAAACAACCGGCCGCGAGCAAATCAACTTTCACCCCGTTAAGCAGAATCGCGTTGTCCGTCTGCAATGAGATGGCGGTAACTTCACTGGCAAAACTTGGCAGGGTGGCTATCCGGAATTCCGCATTCACCTCACTGACATTGGTGGCAAAGGCGGCAGAGTTATCGTTAAAGTCGTGATTAGGGATGCTGTTGGTGGCAAAAACACATTCGTCACCCTCTACCGTTATTTGCAAGCTACCGGAAAATAAAATATTGCGCTGAATATCTGCCACTGCGGAAAACAAATTGTCGGCGTAATAGCTGCACTCGGCTCGGCGATTGCTGAGTAAGGCATCGGTAATATCAGTTTCAGCCAGCGTGACCAGGTCACCGATCTTGCCGACATAAATGAGGCCCGGTCCCAGTTGCTCTCCCAGTGCATAGACATTATCGCCCTGTACCCCCAGGTAGATATCGGTATCTGAGTAATAGCGCACATAGTAGCCCTGGGTTTCCTGAATTGGAGGAGCCGCCGGACTCAAGAGTTCTGGATAAGCAGTTTCGGCAAATTCAAATAGCGCGAGGGCATTGTCCAGGGTATCTGCCAAGGAAAATTGGGATTGAGCCATCATTGCGACGATGGCAAATAGTTTACGACACTGCATTTACGTCTATCCTCTTAGTTAAAATCATTTCTCTATGTTCCATGCAACTAAAATAATAGCTACATAGAAGATTAGTTATGGGTACGGGTATGTTCGAAATCCCGGCTGCGTCTGCATCGCAGGATCTCATCCTAATCGACCCACTCGCGTGGTAGAAGTGCTTAGACGTGGATAATTTGCGTGTTGAGAATGGTTAACTAACTGCTTTGCAATTGACTCGCCAGGCTCTCGCGTTCTCTCTCCACCAGTACACGCCTCAGGATTTTGCCAGAAGCCGATTTTGGGATTTCATCGACTATTTCCAGTTTGCGAATCTTTTTATAAGGGGCTACCTGGTCGGCAACAAATTTCATGATCTCTTGCGGGCTGATTTCTTCTTGGAGTACGACGAACGCCATGGGAATCTCGCCCGCTGCTTCATCCGGGCTGGGAATGACGGCAGCATCGGCGATGGCACTGTGACTCAGCAGTACCGCCTCCAGTTCGGCCGGAGCAACCTGATAGGCCTTGTACTTAATCAGTTCCTTCAGCCGGTCTACGATATAGAAGTAGCCATCTTCATCGGCATAACCGATGTCACCGGAGTGAAACCAGCCGTCGGCGTCGATCGTGTTGGCGGTTGCTGCTTCGTTATTCAGGTAGCCGGTCATTACATGGGGTCCAGAAATCAAGACTTCACCTCTTTGATTAATGCCTAGCTCAGATCCGGATTCGGTATCGATAATCTTCGAGAGAGTATTGGGTAGTACCGGACCCACTGACCCCGATTTATCCTGTGCCTGTTCGGCTGAAATAATATGACAGGCGCCAGCAACTTCGGTCAAACCATAGCCCTGATAAACAGTACAATCCAGGCGTTGCGCGCAGGCCAGCTCGAGATCGGCGCCCAGCGGTGCGGCACCGCAGCCGATTATTCGGATGCTGGACAGGTCATAGTTATCGACAATGGGTTGCTTCGACAATGCCAATAATAGCGGTGGTACCAGACTAAGACAGCTGATCTTGAAATCCTGAACGATCTGTAGAAACTGCTCCAGGTCGAAGCGAGGCATGGTCACCAGGGTGGCGCCCCGGTAAATGCTCAGGTTTAAAATCAATACCATGCCATAGATATGAAAGAACGGCAGTACACCCAGTAGATTGTCCCGCTCATCGATGGGATTGGATTCGGCTGACAACACCATGTTGGCCACCAGGTTGTGGTGGGTCAGCATGACTCCCTTCGATAAGCCGGTGGTACCACTGGAATAGGGCAGGGCAACCAAGTCAGTCTTGGGATCGATTATTACTTGTGGTGCGTTGCCGTCATTACGCAGAAGCTCGCTAAAGGGGGTCAACTCATCCGCTTCTCCCAGTACGAAGACTTCTTCGATATTGCACTTTTTTGCGGCGGGCAGCGCACGATCTAGAAATTGGGGAATCGTTAGCAGGAACCTGGCACCGGAGTCATTCAGTTGATGCACCAGGTCATTAGTTGAATAAAGGGAATTAACCGTTGTATTGATCCCGCCCACGGCGGCTACACCGAGAAAGACCACCGCATACTCTGGAACATTAGGCATAAATATGGCGAATACATCCCCTTTCTTGAAGCCTCGTTGATCCAGACCCGCAGCAAATTGTCGCACTTGCTGGGACAGTTGGTTAAAGCTAAGACGGCGACCGGTGGTTCCATCAATTAAAGCGGCCTTTTCACCGAGTTCCTGTGCTCGGCCGAGCACCACGCTGGTTAAATCGGTTAAGGGGATGTCAATATCGGCATGTTGGCTTTTGAAAATCACTTTGCCTCCACTTTGCGCTCGCGAGTCTACGTTAGTATCGTTGTGGCTTTACTCTATGCCAGGATGTCAGAACGCTCAACGCATTGCCGAAGAATAAACCAAGCGATAAACGTAGTTATAACCACAGT
>JADFOC010000164.1 GCA_022563075.1 Pseudomonadota bacterium | reverse complement strand
AAATGCGTGGTGAGTTCCAGCCCTTTCTCCTTGGCTGAAGGCGATAACATATCCTTTACCTCGGTTAGGAAGTGGGTCATTTCCACTAACTCGAATACAGGTTCGAAGTTCTCAGATTCCAGTTCTGCCATTTCCAGCAGGTCATTTATAAGATTGTGCAAGTGATCGCTCTGTTTGATCACAGTGGTCATGTGTTTACGGGTAGGCTCATCCAATTTATTCGATTGAGCAGCCATAAGTCGTTTCGAGTTAGCCAGGATTAAATGCACCGGAGTAAGAAACTCTCGTGATACATTCCTCAGAAAGTCACCCTTTGCCCTGGTCTCCAATCGAGCCTGTGCGAACTGCTCATTTTTGGAGCGGATGAATTCGGCAAGCGATACCATGAGCATGAGCGCGGCAAGGGAGAGTAGGCTGGTGCTGAAGATCGAACTCGATGCTCCTCTTTCGACAAAATTGAATTTGTAAGAAAATTGTGATGCCAAGGTCAGGATTAGCATAGTCAGGGAGCAGAACAGGTAGAGGGCAGATCTCGATCCCTGTATAGCCGAAACTCCCGCCATGACTATAATGGTTAATGCCACGATCATTCCTAAGTACATAATGACCTGCACGTTGCTGCCAGAGATTCGCTCAAATGGAATAATCAGGAAATACAACGCCGCGGGTAACATGGAAAAGGCGACGAATCTGAGAATCAATATGGCAGGGTCTCGATAGCGACTGTTGAGCCTGAGAGATTGACTCAGCAGGCAGCAACTGGCGATCAGGACTGTGGCTGAAACATAATTAAGCCGGTTGTTAAATTGGGGGAAGTCTCCCCAAAACCAGACCCTTCCGATACCGGATTGAGTGAGCAACAAGACAGTACAGCCACCAAAAAACAGCGTATAACCAAGAAACTGCTTGTCTCGTAGCACATAGTAAAGAATCGAACAGGTGCTGAAACAAAGAAAGAAAAAGGCGAAGAATGCGCCGTAAAAAGACAATTGACCTTGCTGCTCCAGGGCCAGCAGGGACATGGTGGTCAAGGTGAGCGGAATTTCGATGCCAAATCCTGAGGTTGCACGAAAGTAGATGCGGGTTTCTTCGCCGGTGTCTCCAAGCTGAAACGAAACTACAGGTATGCGATAGGGATGATCCAATTGCGAGAAGGCAATGGTATCGCCAACGATGGATTCCTGGATTACGCGACTATTGCGGACAAAGTAGAATTCAACCCGATCCAGAGTAGGAGCATCCAATCTCAATACCAGATTTTTATCCGCTAGTTCTGCTACTGTGAGTACGATGTAAAACCAATAGGCCGACTCTGAAAGGCCCAGTGTCGGAATAGACTGAGTGGACCGTATCCAGTCAAATTCACCGTCGATGATGTCATCGATGGTAAGTTCCCGGCCAGGATCTTCCAGATAGTCCAGATATTGGCCGAGGGTCACAGGAAGTTGGTTTTGGATAATATTGAGCTCTGCTGCGAAACTGATACTGGAGCAGAGCGTAATTGTCGCCACCGTGGTCGCAACGAGAGCACTCCAGCTCTGGTTCCACATAGCAGTGTTTTTTCGAACATAATCCGAAAATTGCACGGAATTCATCGTCCTCAGTCAGCAAGGGGAAACATTATAAGTCAAGATAACGGCTAAATTACACAAATTCGGGGTGGGCTCGAGCAAATTTCGGCATTTGTTGACTAATTTGGGGATACATGTGAAATTTCCCGTTTATTTTACTGTTGGATGTAGCGAGAATATGCCTTATGAAATTGCGATTAGTAGCATTGCTTGCCCTCGGTTGCGGCGGACTTAGTGCCTGTTCCGAGCCAGAAGATACCGAAAATCCCACATCATTGGCAGGAGGCAATGCGGCCGTGACAGCTGTTGAGCCGGAGGCGATCGCTTCCAATCCGTTCTTCGCAGAGAGTCCCCTGTATCTAAACTATCCACCATTCGATCGTATCGATAATGCGCATTACTTGCCGGCTTTCGAGCGCGGCATGGCAGAAGAGATTGCTGAAATTGAGGCTATCGCCTCGCAGCCGGCGGCGCCCTCGTTTGAGAACACCCTCTTGGCTCTGGAATTATCCGGCCAACTTTTGAATCGGGTATCAAGGGTATTCTTCAGTCTGGCCGGGGCGCATACCAACGACGATATTCGTGCGCTGGAACAGCGGCTAGCCCCTGAGCTAGCCGCCCATACCGACAACATTCTTTTGCATCGAACCTTATTCGGGCGTGTTAAATCACTCTATGACAGGCGTGATTCCCTGGCGTTAGATGCCGAGTCGGCACGGCTGTTGGAACAATACTACATCGATTTTGTACGCGCGGGTGCGGCGCTGGAAGTAGATCAGCAACAACGTCTAAAGGAAATCAATGCGCTGCTTGCCGTGCTGGAAACACAATTCAGTCAGAACGTATTGAGTGAAGTGAACGAGATGGCCATCGTGGTGGATTCCAGGGAGGAGTTGACTGGTCTCAATGCGACCTTGATAGCGGCCGCTCAGGCGGCAGCAGAGGAGCGCGAGTTACCGGGAAAATTTGTGATTCCATTGTTGAATACGAGTGGACAGCCAGCGCTGGCAAATTTGCAAAATCGAGCCCTGCGGGAGCGTATTCATACTACTTCCCTTGCTCGAGGAAGCAGCGGGGGCGAATTCGATAACAGAGAAATCCTTTCCCAGGTCTTGCGATTACGTGCCGAGCGCGCCCAATTGCTCGGCTATGAAAATCACGCAGACTATATTTTGGAGGACCAAACAGCGGGCAGCATAGCCGCAGTGAACCAACGGCTCGGCGAGCTGGCACCGGCCGCAGTAGCCAATGCCAATCGAGAAGCGGCCGATCTGCAACAAATGATCTTCGATGATGATCAGGATTTTGAACTGGCTTCCTGGGATTGGGATTATTATACGGAAAGACTGAGAGCCGACCGCTACGCATTTGATGAGAGTCAGTTGCGACCCTATTTGGAACTCGATAGCGTCCTGCAACAAGGGGTGTTCTTCGCGGCAGAAAAGTTGTATGGCATCACTTTTACAGAACGCACCGATCTGCCGGTGTACCAGGAAGATGTTCGCGTATTCGAAGTCTATGATGCTGTGGGGACGACGCTGGGAATTTTCATCGCCGATTACTATGCACGTCCCAATAAACGCGGCGGTGCCTGGATGAATTCCTATGTCTCGCAAAATGATTTGTTGCATACCCAGCCTATTATTGCGAACCATTTGAATATCACCAAACCTCCAGCAGGCGAGGCAACACTGCTGAGTTTCGACGAAGTCACCACGATGTTTCACGAATTTGGCCATGCGCTTCACGGCTTGTTTTCTAATGTTGAGTACCCCTACTTTTCCGGTACCAGTGTGCCTCGAGACTTCGTCGAGTATCCGTCCCAGGTGAATGAAATGTGGGCGACCTGGCCTGAGGTGCTTGCCAATTATGCGGTGCACTACCAGACAGGAGAATCTATGCCGGCAGAATTGCTGGAAAAGGTATTGTCTACCCAGAAATTTAATCAGGGGTTCGGTACCACAGAATATCTGGCAGCAGCTATCGTGGATCAGGCATTGCATCAGTTATCGCCGGAGCAGGTTCCCGCGGCCGATGAGATTATGGCCTTCGAAGCGACCGCGCTGCGCTCTGCAGGTATTGCTCTGGATGCTATTCCCCCGCGTTATCGCAGCACCTATTTCTCACATATTATGGGTGGCTATTCTGCCGGTTATTACTCCTATATCTGGAGTGAAGTCCTGGATGCGGACACGGTTGAATGGTTTAAGGAAAATGCTGGATTGAATCGGGCCAACGGCGACCATTTCAGACGGACGTTGCTATCCAGAGGCGGCAGTGAAGAAGCGATGAAGCTATTCCGGGAATTCAGAGGAAGAGATGCCGATATTCAGCCGCTGTTGGAGCGTAGAGGACTTAATTGATCGGCCCGCGACTGATCATACCGAGCCGATGGGTTTGAATTGAGAGACCTACGCCGAGAGGTTCATGCTGGCAGTTTCGGCGCCGCTGAGGCGCAATAACAATAGACTGAGTTCGTCCCAGGGATTTGCCCTGGACATGCCTTTGATGGATTGATCGATCAAACGAGCATGATCGAGTAGTTGCCAGATTTCATCGGTGCCGATTCGTTGCAGCACGTGGGTGACCGCCTGTTTTCTATTGAACCAGACGCGAGCCGATTGCACGATGGCATTGATTCCTTGCCCTTGCTGCTTTTTCTCCAACATCGGTAATAACGCTCTTAATTCGCGCGTTATCGCCCCTAGCACGACGAGGGGATAAATGCCTTCGTGGTACAAGCAATTCAAGATCTTTTGTGATCTGGTCGGCTCTCCCAATAGTGCCGCATCAACCAAATGATAAACGTTATAGCGCGAACTATCAGCGACTACTTGCATAACTGTGTTGGCGTCCAAGTGGATGCTTGCACCTTCGGAATTGTTCGCCAATAGTTTGAGTTTCTCGATTTCTTGCATCGCCGCCAACAGATTTCCTTCAACCTTATCTGATAGCAGTATCAAGGCATCTTCGTCAGCATGAATTCCCTCGCGCCGAAGTCGTCGTTCCAGCCAACTGCTCAGATCTTCCCGATTTACTGGCCAGATCTGCACCAGTACAGCGCTGCCTTCGATTTGTTTGAACCAGTTACTGTTGATCGTAGCTGCTTCCAATTTCGGGCTGCTGATTAATATCAGATATTCTGGATTCGGGTCTGCGAGATATTGCTGAATTGCCTGCTTGCCCGTTGCTTCCAATTTTGCGCTGGAAAGTCGTAATTCTATAATTTTATGCTGAGAAAACAGTGAAAGGTTGTTAGTTGCATTAGCGAAGTGTTCCCAGTTAAAGCCTTTTTCGGCATGGAATATTTCCCGCTCAGCATAGCCTAACTCGCTGTAGTGCTGACGTATTTGGTCAGCGGATTCCTGCATCAGCAGAGGTTCATCGCCTGCCAACCAGTAAAGTGGCAAATTACTACTGGTCAGAGTGCGAGCAAGTTGTTCGGGTTTGATTTTCAATTTGGGACTGCTTCCAATCTTCTCATCAATTGATTAACCAATTCCCTTCGCATCTCCGTTGCGATTATTTTGATCTCTTCCTGGTTGCCGCTGATATTCTCAAGATCTTCAAAATAAACCCGCTCAACATAGAGCGTTTCTGGACTAATCAGAATTTCTTCCGCTCGATTCAAAGCAATACTTATCGATACTCGCATTTCATATTGAGCTGCTCGTGCCCGTGGATTGATGCTTACCGGGCGGTTCACGATCCGCTCTGGACTGATTGTGAGCACGGGCAGATCCGTAGCGACACTTTCTATACCGGCAGCGAGGATCGCTTCGACATTGACGTTGGCGACTTCCAGGCTTCGGCGGAGCAGGCGGGAAAACTCACTGTTGGGCTGTTGACTGCTGAGTTGGATGGTCTCGAATTTCGACGACAGCATGTCGCTGCCACGCAGACTGTAGCCGCAGCTGCCGAGGCTCATAACAACACTCAGTAGTAGTATCAGTCTAAGAAAAAACACCATAAAAAATAGCGGCCGGATTAGTTCACCACAATATTAACCAATCTCCCTGGAACTACAATGACTTTGCGCACGGTTTTGTTTTCCGTGTATTTTTTAATCGCTGTATGCTGCAGTGCTTCCTGTTCCAGCGTAGCCTGGTCCATATCCTTCGCCACTTCGATCCTGGCGCGTAACTTGCCATTTACTTGCAGTACGATCAGCATCTTGCTCTGAGTGAGGGCCGATTCGTCAACCTTGGGCCAGCGAGTATTTATCACCGGCTCATCATGGCCCAGATGTTGCCAGAGGGCGTGGCAGACATGAGGCACAATTGGTGCCAGCACACAGATCACAATTTCCAGCGCTTCTTGTTTAACCTGGTTGTCTGATTCAGATTTGCTGGATGCATTAAACTTGGTGATAGTATTTAACAATTCCATGGTAGCAGCGATGGCGGTATTAAAAGTATGTCGACGGCCAAAATCATCGCTTACTTTTTTGAGGGTCTGGTGAGTTTTTAGGCGTAATTGAGATTGTTCTTCGCTTAATTCTACATCGCTGAAACCATTCAGCTTCGAAGGACTGTGACTGGCTACAATCTTCCAGAGCCTCTTCAGAAATCGAAAACTGCCTTCCACACCGCTGTCGGACCAGTCCAGCGATTGATCCGGCGGAGCGGCGAACAGGATGAACAGGCGCACCGTATCAGCCCCGTACTTTTCGATGAGCGGTAGAGGATCAACCGTATTACCCTTCGACTTGGACATTTTGCTGCCATCTTTAAGCACCATGCCTTGCGTAAGCAAATGAGCAAAGGGCTCGTCCGAGTTTACCAGTCCCTGGTTGCGCATTAATTTGTGAAAGAAGCGCGCATACAGCAAATGCAGAATGGCGTGTTCAATACCGCCGATATAT
>JADFOC010000002.1 GCA_022563075.1 Pseudomonadota bacterium | reverse complement strand
TTAGGGCACCTCTGAACAATGCAGTGATGCCTCAGGCTTTCAGGCAGGTTAGCAATCAAGACAGGATCGCGCAGAAATGTTTATTACCTTTCAAGCGGTCCTAACGCCGAGTGCTAAGCTGCCTGAAAGCCCCGTAGGGCGGGCCCTGAAGCGCTCATTTGCGGCGTTACACTTGTTGACAAGGACTAAGGCCATTGCCTGCGAAGCGTGCCTTGCAACTGAACGCTTCAGGACCCGCTGAGACATTACTGCATTGTTCAGAGGTGCCCTAGCTACCATCACTGTACGGCTAGTTTCTTCGCGGTTGGGTTAAACTAACAGGCTCGGCACTTAATAACTGGATGAGGGATCTTGTTTTTGGATCAGGCAAAGCAACGTAATTACGCACTCATAGTCAAACGAGACTGTCCGACCTGTGTTCTAATCGAGCCAGTAATAAGGTCGCTGGCGGAGCAGTTCGACGCTAAGCTCACAGTCTATGTGCAGGACGACCCATCGTTTCCAGCCAGTATCTCTACTCGCATAGATGATACTTCGCTGGAATATTCCTATAGGAATGCCATCGAAATCGTACCTACACTGATGCGTCTGGGCAATGACTTAGAAGAAGAATCCAGAATAGTCGGATGGGACAAACAACAATGGCGAGAATTCACCGGTATTGACGATCTCGGTGCAGAACTAATCGATTTTAAACCCGGTTGTGGTTCCAAGACACAAGATCCCGGCATGGATGAACGGCTGGCACTGAGATTTGGCAAGGAACAATTTAGCGCCCGAAAAATACAACTCGCAGAATCAGAAGACACCATGGAGGCCTGCTTCGATCGTGGCTGGAGTGATGGATTGCCCGTGGTTCCTCCGACACCTTTGCGGGTGATGCGAATGCTAAAGGGTAGCGATCGCAGCGCCGACGAAATAATAGGTAAGATTCCTCCGGACAATGTCTCCTGCACTATCGAGAAGCTCGCTATCAATGCAGTCATGGCCGGATGTAAACCAGAATATTTTTCAGTGGTCATTGCCTCCATCGAGGCCGCGTTGCAAGACCGATTCTGTATGCACGGCCTGCTCTGCACCACTTATTTTTCATCACCGGTAATGGTGGTTAACGGGCCCATCAGCAAACAGATCGGGATGAATTCAGGGGTTAATGCCCTGGGCCAGGGTAACCGGGCTAACGCCACTATCGGCCGCGCCCTGCAACTGGTGATCCGCAATGTGGGTGGCGGCGTACCTGGCGGCATCGACCGAGCCACCATGGGCAATCCAGGAAAATACAGCTTCTGCTTTGCCGAGGACGAGTCAGACAGCGACTGGCCATCACTGGCCATGGACCGGGGATTTCAGCGCGACGACTCGGTAATAAGTCTATTTGCGGGTGATGGGCTGCAACCCATTGTAGATCAACAATCGCGCAATCCAGAGTCTCTGGCAAAAAGCATGGCTTTAAGCCTGCGTAGCGTCGCCCATGCTAAAATCTTCGGACTCGCCGACGCCATGCTCGTCATCTCGCCGGAACATCGACGCGTGTATCGCAGCGGAGGATGGAGCAAAGCGGATGTGAAGCAGGCTTTATATGATGAATTAAGGACACCTGGCGCTGAACTTGTGCGAGGCGCTAACGACATCGCCGAAGGCATGCCGGAAAAATTCAAGGAAAAACTACTTAACAAGTTTCGAGACGATGGGCTACATATCGTTTCTACCGGTGGCACTGCCGGATTATTCTCAGCCATCATCGGTGGCTGGGTCGCATCGGGGGAACGAGGCAGTCAAATCGTTTCCCAGAAATTTTAATAAGAGAGTAAGTCATGATTAGTTCAACAACATTGTTAGATCCAACGGCCGAGTTGCAGCCATCGGAACGCCAATTATTACCACGGCTCTCCAGTATTGCAGGTGCAACCATAGGTCTACTCGATATCTCCAAACCCCGGGGCAAAGAGTTCCTCGATGTCATCGAAAAGCACTTGCTGAAGTTGGGAGCCAAAGTAAACAGATACATGAAGCCAACCTTTGCCAGAACGGCTCCAACCGAGCTAAATCAGAAAATCAGCGTCGAGTGTGACGCCGTTATCGAAGGACTGGCCGACTGAGGCTCATGTACCTCGTGCAGTTTGCATGACATCATGGACCTGGAAAGCAGAGGAATTCCCGCAGGCTTTATCGCTTCCTGTGAATTCGTTGAAGCAGCCGAGGCACAAGGTAAATCACTGGGAATCAAACCGGCGAGTGTATTCGTCTCCCATCCAATTCAGGATCGCACCGATGAGGAGATGGCGCAGTTAGCGCGAGATGCAGCCGCTGCGGTCACAGCATTGATTTATGAGAAGTAAGCGCTGAGATAAGACCCTAGGCCGTATAAGCAAGCAGCTGTCGCGTTATCGAACGTTAGATGCAGTAATCGTTTGCACCTTAAGATATTTTTTGGAGTTGATGGAGACAAGAATGACCAGAGAAGCCGTAATCGTATCGACAGCTAGAACACCCATTGGCAAGGCATACCGTGGCGCATTTAATGACACCGATGCACCCTCACTGGGTGGTCATGCTATCGCCGCCGCCGTAAAACGTGCAGGGATTGAGCCGGGCGAAGTGGATGATGTGGTAATGGGCTGTGCCATGCAGCAGGGTTCATCCGGTTATAACATCGGTCGTACTGCCGGTGTGGTTGCCGGACTACCCAGCTCGGTAGCGGGCATGAGCATCGACCGGCAATGTGCGTCCGGCATGATGGCGATTGCCACCGCCGCCAAACAAGTTATTACCGACAACGTGCCCATCATTATCGGTGGCGGACTCGAATCGGTCTCTCTGGTGCAGAATGAGCATCGCAATAACTATCGCGCGCAAGATCCCAATGTGATCGCCCAGTCAGAGCAGGCCTATATATCCATGTTGGAAACGGCAGAGGTGGTTGCCAAACGCTATGGCATTACTCGCGAGCAGCAAGACGAATATGCCTTACAGAGTCAACAACGAACCGCCGCGGCGCAGGACGCTGGAAAGTTCGATGATGAACTGGTGCCGATGGCGTCGAAGATGCTGTTCACGGATAAGGAAACCAAACAGCAAAGCGTTCACGACGTGACCCTAGAAAAAGATGAAGGCAATCGCCCCACCACTACCCTGGAAGGCCTGAATGGTTTGAAAACCGTATTCGAAGGTGGCGTAATCACCGCTGGCAATGCCAGTCAATTATCCGATGGGGCTTCAGCCTCGGTGATCATGGACAGTAAACTCGCGGAACAGAAAGGTCTTGAACCATTGGGCGCCTATCGCGGCGTTGCCGTAGCCGGTGTGAGCCCAGACGAAATGGGAATTGGGCCTGTTTTCGCGGTACCAAAACTGTTGCAGCGCTTCAATCTGTCGATGGACGATATTGGCTTGTGGGAACTTAATGAAGCGTTTGCGGTTCAGGTCATTTATTGCCGCGATCAGCTGGGCATTCCCAACGAATTGTTAAACGTCAATGGCGGCGCCATCTCAATCGGACATCCCTACGGTATGAGCGGTGCCCGCATGGTTGGCCATGCTCTCATCGAAGGCAAGCGTCGCGGCGCAAAGTATGTTGTTTGTACCATGTGTGTCGGCGGAGGCATGGGTGCAGCCGGCTTGTTTGAGGTATATTAGTGCATGGCCCCGGACGATCCCTCGATCGCAGTACGCTGAAACAGTTGCCGCCAATTCTGTTTACCCTGCGGCATAATCTATGTTGAGAAAATCGACAAGTTAGCCAATACTTTTAGATACATACGGTATCGGCAAAACTGATAATGGCTGCCTCATCAAACTCAGATGAAGGCAACCGTTGATTACTCACCGCTGTGGATTTAGCCTCATTGATATTCCGCAATAACATACTGCCAAATTCATTTGTAACTGTGTCCTGAAAATCGCGATCGATTGCCATATACATCGAGAGCCGAGCATTAAGGTCCCGCATGAAACCAAAACTTATCTCTGCCCTTTCTTCGATGGTCATTCTGCCATTCTCCGGGTCCAGGTAAAACTGACACATGGCACTATCACGACCAAACTCACGGCTAAATTGTTGATAAAAAGATTCCAGCAAAGCGATGAAGTGTTCCAGATCGGCACCATCAATACCAGGATTCCTGGCGAGTCTTCCGGTCGTGCGAAAAGTATGCAAGATGTTAGCGATGTATTTGAAGCTGGACTCTGCACTCTCGATAGTTGTCTGCGCCTGAACAGCCTGAACACCGAGGCAGAAAAACAACAACGGGTAAACACACAGCTTTCGAAGAATTATTTGCACTGTTGCCGAGCCGATAGTATTGCGGTGAACTCGCAGCATTTTATTTCGGGCCTACCAGGTTATACGGATTACCGTACAGATCCTTGATAATGCCCGAGATACCCCAGGGGACCTCAGCAGGAGGATCCACTATCTGCACACCCTTGGCTTGCAAAGCCGCCATTTCTGCCGTGCAATCGTCGGTGCTGAGCACTGTCATCAGGTTAGTACCGATACGAGAGTTATCGTCTTCGCTGCGCGCCTCCAGCAGCACAAACTGGATGTCGTTATTACCAGCTGGAATCACCGTCAGCCACCGCAGGTCTGAGACCACATCGCTGTTGTCCATACACACCTCAAATCCCAGTTTATCGCGATACCACCGTAGCGCTTCTTCCTGGTCTTCTACGTAAACGGTGATATGTGAAACTCTGCTGATCGCCATAGCGTTGCCTTTTAGTTCGTCATCCTTATTCCAATGATTTTATCGCGCTTCTTCCGGTCTTTTTGTCGCCAGTTATCTTCTTGTTTCTTAATCGTCTTTCCTTCGCCGCCCGGCCAGGTCTGGTGGCAATCCTTTGTCTTTGCTGCTTTGATGCGGCGGCCAATAGCGCATGCAGGCGATCGATCGCGTCCTGCCTATTCTTGTCCTGACTTCGAAAGCGCTGCGCCTTAATTACTACCCATCCGTCTTTGTTGATTCTTCTATCAGCGAAGTGTAGAAGTTTTACTTTAATTTCCGGTGACAAACTTGAACGATTGATATCGAATCGAAGCTGTACCGCGGTCGAAACCTTATTGACGTTTTGTCCACCAGGACCACTGGCGCGAATGGCACTGAATTCGATTTCTGAATCTAATATCTTTGGACTGTTCATTTCAACCGACGTTCTTCGTTTCACTGATGCTACAGGATTCCAGCTTATGCCAACAACAAAATCGGCCTGGTGTATTCTCGAGTCGAAGATATAGAGCACAAAGTAAGTTCCCTGAAAGCACTAGGGGTCCAGTTTGACACCGAAGTACAGGCTGTCTGCAAAGACGTCGAGGGTCTCTTCGGCAACCCGGGAGACACGGAATATATGGCTTTTTTCAAGGACCCGACGGATAACACGCTGGCACTGGCGGAACCGAGGCGCACACGAGATTAGTCAGGTAAATATTGCCTGGTAGTACTTATCCTTCGTTTTGACGCTCATGCCATGGGTTTTCTTGCTTCACACAGCGGTCTAGGTTAATGTCGACTTTGCCTCGGTCTCAGGGACTTGCGCCGAATTTACAATTAGAAAAAGACAGATACTGCCCATGAATAAGTCAAAATTTGCGCTTAAACTGAACAGCTTACTGCTTGCCGCACTACTTTCCATCAGCCCTATCAGCCTGGCTCAAGAACCGGTGAGAATCGCTTTCATGGATCCACTTTCCGGGACCTTTGCCTCCATCGGCACCAGTGGTTTGAAACAGATTCAATTCGCGGCCGAGTATTTATTTAACTCCAGAGGCGGGATTTTAGGGGGACGCATGATCGAAATCGTGCCCCTGGATAACAAACAGAGCCCCACCGAAACTCAACTACAATTTAAACGCGCTATCAGCGAAGGTCTTCGAATCATCTTTCAAGGCAATAGCTCTGCCGTGGCAAATACGCTGAGCGCCACTATCTCCCGACACAACCGTCGCAACCCCGGCATGGAGGTCCTGCAGATTAATTATTCTGCAGTCGATCCGATACTCACCGAAGAGAATTGCAGTTTCTGGCATTTTCGCTTCGATGCCCATGCAGTCATGAAACTGAACGTTCTCACAGATTACATCGCAATGAATGAGGACATCAAGAGCATGTACATCATCGGCCAAGACTATTCTTTTGGCCACATCGTCTCCGAAACCGCTATTAGACTGCTCAACGAAAAGCGACCCGACATCGAAATTGTGGGCAACGAGTTTCATCCAATCGGCCAGGTCAAGGACTTCACCCCCTATGTCACCAAAATAGTTTCGTCGGGAGCCGATGCAGTTATCACCGGAAATTTTGGCGCCGACATGGTTTCGCTGGCTCGTTCGATCATCGATAGTGGATTGGACATTCCTATCTATACGTTCTATGCGGCTTACGACGGTATCACCGCCACCCTGGGTGAAGACGGCAAGGGCAGGATCCGATTGATCCACAACGAAACTTCCAACCCTATCCCAACTGAAGAACGCAAGGCATTCATCCGCGCGTTTAAGAAACGCCATCCGAATAACGACGTCACCCAACCACGCATAATCAATGCACTGTCGATGGTGGTAGCGGCGATGGAACAAACCCAGAGCACTGACCCCTATGATATTGCCCTGGCACTGGAAGACATGCGATTTACTACCTTAAGTGGTGAAGAGATTTGGATGCGAGGCTCCGATCATCAGATCTTTCAATCCTTGCATATATCGGTACACACCGACGAAGGAATCGAGTTCGATGCCGATAATTCCGGTTATGGTTTATTCAGCGTATACCACGTTCCTGCAGAAGAAACCATCGTCGATTCAAGCTGTAATATGAAGCGTCCTAGTCGTTAATCCGTATACAGTAGTTACGGAAGAGGACGCGCTGAAGCTACCATGCTAGAAGTCTTCATATTCGCCACTCTCAATGGCCTGGTGACCGGTCTGTTGCTGTTCATGTTAGCCAGCGGTCTAACCCTGATTTTCAGCATGATGGGTGTGCTCAACTTTGCCCATGCCAGTTTCTATATGCTGGGCGCTTACTTTGCTTATTCCATCAGCCAGTACATGGGTTTTTGGGCTGGATTACTGTTCGCGCCAATTATTGTCGGAGTACTCGGCGCCGGGGTTGAACGCTATGGACTGCGACGCGTGCATCAATTGGGTCATGTGGCAGAGCTGGTATTTACCTTCGGCATGGCTTTCTTGATCGAAGAGTCAATTTCCTTCTTCTGGGGAACCGATACCAAAAACTATCGATACCCAGACATTCTCAATTTTCCCTTGTTTACCCTCTTTGGACAGGAATTTTCAGCCTACCGTGGATTCATGATCGGCATATCCATCGCCATATTCATCGGTCTCTATTACGTGCTCACCCGCAGTCGCATCGGCATTATTATTCAGGCCGCCATCACCCATCCACATACGGTAGCCAATCTGGGGCACAACGTACCATTGATATTCATGGGTGTATTTGGCGTGGGCACGGCTTTAGCCGGCGTTGCCGGGGTGATCGCAGGACCTGTATTAACCACATTCCCTGGCATGGCGGCGGTGTTGGGCAGCATCGTGTTCGTGATTGTTGTGATTGGGGGTCTGGGTTCGCTGGCAGGTGCGTTTATCGCCGCGCTACTTATTGGCCTGTTACAGTCCTACGCCATTGCCTCTGACGTTGGTGTGCCCGATCTACTAAATCTGTTGGGGCTTTCTTTCGAGCGTAGTCACCCGCTCAACGACTTATGGACTCTCACCCTGCCACAGGTGGCGCCAATTCTGCCATTTTTATTGTTAGTGCTGGTATTGATTTTCAGACCTACCGGATTACTTGGCAAGCGAGAGCAATAATGAGCATGGTTAAAAAACTGTCTGTCTGGATCGGATACCTGGTGGTTTTATTAATATTACCGCGATTGTTTGATTCCATCCTCGCCATTTCAATTCTCAATCAAATGGCAATCGGCATTGTCTTTGCGCTCAGCTACAACATGTTATTAGGCCAAGGCGGCATGTTGTCCTTTGGCCATGCGGTTTATTTCGGTCTGGGTGGATTCATGGCGGTGCATGCACTAATCATGATCGAATCTGAGACGGCCTATTTTTCAATCCTGTTGATTCCACTGATTGGGGGTGCGTTTGGCTTAATCGCCGCGATTTTTATCGGGAGTTTCTCTACCCACAAGGCCGGTACTGTATTCGCCATGATCTCACTGGGAATTGGCGAACTGATTGCGGCATCGTCACTTATCTTCGTGAGTTTTTTTGGAGGCGAAGCTGGCATTAGTGGTGACCGGACCTTTGGGCCACTGTTTTTTGGTGTGGATTTTGCTCAAGATCTGGAGATCTATTACCTGTCGGCGGTCTGGGTATTCATCGCCACCGTCTTCATGTACCTGTTCACCCAGACTCCTTCCGGACGCATGGCGAATGCCGTTCGGGATAACCCCGAACGAGCTGAGTTCATCGGTTACAGCGCTCGTCGCGTACGCTTCATCTCTTTTTGTGCATCCGGGTTATTCGCCGGAATCGCCGGCGGTTTGTTTGCCCTGAACTACGAATTTATAACCGATGAAAGTCTGAATGCCATTACCTCTGGTCGCGTGTTGTTAATGGCATACATTGGCGGTCTCGGTTATTTCATCGGCCCCATCGTCGGCGCCGTCATCCTTACGTTGATGAATTCACTGCTTAGTAATTACAGCGACCTGTGGCTGCTCTATCTCGGCATCATGTTCGTGCTCACGGTGATGTTTTTACCACGGGGTTTTGCCGGCTTCATCATGATGCACCAGGTAGTCTGGCTTAGAGGAAACTTGAAATCATTGATTCTCCCCTATTTGATTACGGGCATTCCCGCTGCCATATTCACATCAGCCTGCATCGCCTTAGTCGAGATGAGTCATCTCGAGGAAGAAGTGTTTCACTACCTGGGCTTGGAGCTAGATCCATCGGCAACACTAACCTGGATAATAACGATTGCTATCGCGGCCGGCTCATTCTATGCAACTCGCAGATCAGTTGGACAACTGAGCGATGCGTGGGAATCCGCTAATTCATTTCCCGATAGCGAGGACAGGTAGATCGTGGCCATTCTCTCGCTTAAAGATGTACGCAAGAATTTTGGTGAAACCGAAATCATCCGTGGAGTTTCACTCGATATTGAACCAGGTGAAAAACATGCGATCATCGGACCTAACGGCGCCGGTAAATCCACGTTATTTCACTTAATAAGCGGACTCTTTAATGTGACGAGCGGCACTATTGAGTTCAAGCAGAATGAAATACAGAATAAGACACCCTACGAAGTAAATCGGCTCGGTCTGGCACGCAGTTTCCAAGTAACCAACATTTTTGCTCGCATGAATGTGTTTGAAAACGTTCGTTGTGCTCTGCTGTGGAGTTGTGGGTATCGATATTCGTTCTGGCACCTGCTTGGCAAGCAACACGAGCTCAACGAAAAAGCCATGCATGTACTGGAACAGATCCGCTTGCAAGATAAAGCCTTGTTTCCAGCCGGTGAACTGGCTTATGCCCAGCAACGAGCGCTGGAACTCGGTATAGCGATTGCAAGTGGCGCGGAATTAATAATGTTAGATGAGCCGGTGGCGGGCATGAGCCATAGCGAGGCAGAGAATGCGGTAGAGCTGATTCGAAAAATAACCGAAGGCAAGACGCTTATCATGGTAGAACACGATATGAATATCGTATTTGATGTGGCCGACAGAATTTCGGTGCTGGTCTATGGAGAAATAATAGCCACGGACAATCCTGAAAACATACGCGCCAATCCTCGGGTGCAGGAAGCCTACCTGGGGGAGGTTGCAGTCAGTGCTTGAAGTCTCAGATTTACATGCCTATTACGGCAAGAGCCATATCTTACAGGGCGTCAATTTCAATGTGGCCGAAGGTGAGATAGTCAGCCTGCTGGGACGTAATGGCGTAGGCAGATCCACAACCTTGAAGACCATCATGGGAGAAGTGGCACCACAGGGCTCAGTAAAATTTAAGGGTAAAGAGATAGCCGGCAAGCAGAGTTTTGAAATCGCTCAAATGGGCCTGGGCTACGTGCCGGAGAATCGCGATATCTTCCCCACTCTCACTGTGTCACAAAACCTAATCCTGGGCATGAAATCCACCAAGATACGGGGACGTTGGAGTATCGAAGATATATTCAATATGTTCCCAATCTTGGGTGAAAGAGCCGACGTAGATGGCGGCGTCATCAGCGGTGGTGAACAACAAATGCTCTGCATGTGCCGAACCCTGATGGGCGACCCCGATTTAATAATGATCGATGAGCCGACCGAAGGCCTGGCGCCCAAAATTGTTCAGCAAGTAGCCAAGCTACTACAGGAAATAGCTAAGCGTGGTGTCGCCATCTTGCTGGTAGAGCAGAAACTGTCCATCGCACTGAAGATTTCTCATCGCTTGTACGTCATGGGACACGGTACGGTCGTGTACGAAGGCACTCCGGATAGCTTGATGCAAGCCGATGATGTTCGTGCCGAATGGTTAGAAGTCTAAAGTCAGCTGCGGCAGTCTATTGCTAAATATCCTGTGATCTTTCAGACTGGTCCCGGTCCGCGGATAAGGCTTACTGGTATGAACAGAATTTTCTCCTGCATCTTGTTCCTGTGTTGCACGCTACCGTCCAACACCGCGCTGGCATGGGATCGCATCGGTCACAGACTCACGGCTTCGGTTGCAATGAATTATCTTAGCCAGGACAAAAAATCACAGCTGCTTGGCATTCTGCGGCAGCACCCACGTTTTCAACAAGACTTTATCGAAGCGATGCCCGCATCCATCGCCCGAGCTGATGCAGAGCAACGCCTGGATTGGCTGCTCGGACAGGCAGCCTACTGGCCGGATATAGCCAGGGGTCTATCGGACGCAGAACGACAGAAATACAATCGGCCAGCCTGGCACTACATCGACGGCGCCTGGGTTCGCGATGCGGCTACCTCTCAGGGGAACAGTTACATCGGGATTGACCGCTTTGCCGACACGCCCGGCGAGGCTGCAGAGGGCGTGCGCAACCAACAGCAAGTTCACAACGTGATGACAGCACTGGACTACCAGACCCGGGTGCTGACTGGCGCGGATAACCCACCGGCAGATCGTGCCATCGCTTTGTGTTGGGTACTGCATCTCTTCGGCGACATTCACCAACCGCTGCACACGGGTTCTTTATTCTCGGCGGGAGTTTTCGCCGATGGTGATAGAGGCGGCAACGGCATCGCCACCGATGATGATAATCTGCACCTTCGTTGGGATAGAGCACTCGGCGAGGAGCCTATCGCCGATACTCTCGTCACTATTTTGCAACAACAATCGAGTTTGGGTAAACCCAGAATTCAGGGAGTTGAATCTGACTGGTCGCAGTGGCTGAGTGAGAGTCGGCAATTACTGTTAAGCAGCGTTTACACCGACGCAATGAAAAGTCAGATTGCAGTGGCCGACCAATCAGGTCGAAACATGCAAGTGTCGGTACTCAGGCCTGCCTATGTCCTGCAAATGAAACGCATCGCGCGACAACAACTTGGGCTGGCCGGTTTAAGACTGGCGATCTGGTTTGAGAACGAATTAGATTAACCGGCTTGAGCCACGATATTTTTGTTTTTCATCCACTGTGCACTCGCTGCCATGCATTGGGCAGGACCTATCGGCGCCACCGGTGCAACTGTCGAGCTGTTATTGTTGGGATTATTCCTGGTATTAGCGACCATCCCCTTCGAGGCTCTGTTCCGGCATCTGGACTTGAGTTATCCCACCATTCGGCTCGAGGCGCTACTCATGATCCTGGTGTACTTACCCACTTTTCTTGGCGCGGTGATACTGATTTTCTCGATTGCGCTGGAATTGAATCAAGCCTATCTGCTGCAAATCTACAGCGTCGGGATGATCTATGGCACCCTGGCCAGACCTCTACGGCTTTATAAGTTACTGACCAAGCGATGCATCAATATCAGCTCGCATGCGGTCATTGCGTCGCCGTCGCTTTGCTAGTGGGCTGGTTCAAACATGCTGACCGATGCAGGACTGTTTAATCTACAAGGCTACCGAGGCCTTACTAATCTGTCTCAGATAATCGTGCCAGTTGCATTGGCATGGCTTTTTGCCAGGGGTTAGCCGGTTTTATTTATTGTCTTCTGCGCAGCAACGCTTTTGACTACATTTAAAATCAGACGATGACCTGTCTGATTTTCCAGACTCATTATTGATTCGGGGTGAAATTGAACCGCCTGAATTGGCAGCGTCGCATGCTCGACGGCCATCACGCAGCCGTCTGCAGTCGTCGCCGTCACTCGCAGGCAATCAGGCACAGTTTTAGCTATCAGGGAGTGATACCTGCCCGCGGTGAAATCCTCGGCGATACCGGCAAACAATGCACTGCCGGAATGTTTAATTTGTGATGATTTTCCGTGCATGGGATAAGCCAGCTCGGTTAACTCGCCGCCGAAATATTCGACAATTCCCTGCAACCCCAGGCACACACCGAAGATTGGAATATCTTTTTGTAGCGCGTGCCCGATAGTTTCATCCATCAAAAAAGTCTCCGGTTTCGATGGCCCAGGGGACAAGATGAGTAAATCAACATGCTGTTGCTGTAACCACTGGCGCGCCATCGCCGGTCGCATGGTGATCAATTCGACGCCATATTGACGAAAATAAGCGGCAAGATTGTGCACGAATGAATCTTGATGATCCACCATCAGCGCCTTGATACCGGCACCAGGGTTACCCGAAAATAATTCTGACGCATTATCTTGATTGCGCTTCGAGTTACCTCTGACGGCATCAACCAAAGCGGCAGCTTTCAGTCGCGTTTCTTTTTCCTCCTCCGCTGGATTTGAATCGATTAACAGTGTCGCCCCTACTCTGATTTCAGCGATGCCATCTTTGATTCGAATCGTGCGCAGGGTCAAACCAGTATTTAAATTACCATCGAAGCCGATGTGACCGAGGGCGCCGCCATACCAGTGCCGAGGCGACTTCTCATACTGTTCGATGAACTGCATGGCGGCCAGCTTGGGGGCGCCGGTCACGGTAACGGCCCAGGCGTGAGCCAGAAAACCATCCAGTGCATCGAACTCGGCTCGCAACACTCCCTTCACATGGTCGACGGTGTGAATAAGGCGGGAATACATTTCAATTTGCCGCCGCCCTACAACTTGTATCGAGCCGGGCTCGCAAACCCGTGACTTGTCATTTCTGTCCACATCTGTGCACATAGAGAGTTCCGATTCATCTTTATCGGAATTCAGCAGGATTTTAATCTGATTGGCATCATCGATAGCATCGGTGCCGCGTTTTATCGTGCCGGAAATTGGACAGGTCTCAATCTGTTTGCCATCGACACGCACAAACATCTCTGGCGATGCCGCCACCAGATACTCCTGCTCTCCTAGATTCATCAATGCGCCATAGGGTGCCGGGTTACTTTCCTTTAAGCGATTAAATACTTCGGCCGGGCTATCTTTGCAGGGCTCGTAGAACATTTGACCTGGCACCACTTCAAACAGATCTCCACGACGAAAATATTCCAGCGCTTGCTTCACCCGATTCGCGTATTCACCGGGCGCGTGATCACAATCCTGCTGCACCTGCATCGCAGGGGCGTAGGGATTGGTCGCACCGGTGCGCCTGAAGCCGCCGGTGGTTTCAGATCGCTTGTCGGAATCCCAACTGCGACAGACAAACTCATAGCTGTAGCAGATCGCTTTTTCGACGCGATGATCGACCACCGTGATTTGATCCGGCAAATACAAAACCAGATCTCGATCCATGGCTGCCCTGGCTTGAAATCGTTCGACGTCTTCGAATTGGTAAGTGAGGTCGTAACCGAAGGCGCCATAGAGCCCCAAATAGTGGTCAACCGGACTGGCAAAGCAGCTCACTATCTCTCGCAAGACGGAAAATACACTGGGTCTGCGACTGCGCATCTCTTCGGTAAACTCGGAGGCATCGCGCACTACTGACAATTCTATGCTGTCCCGGTTCGCCTCCAGTTGATCGATCGCATCGCTAACCTGCAGCGCACGATAAATTTCCGGAAGTAAAATTTCGCCCCGTGTATTTAGGGCATCGATCGTTAAGCTGTACCCTCTGCCGGTCAACTGCAGCGGTGGATTGATGAAGCCGATATCCCAGCGTGTGTAACGACCCGGATACTCAAAACTGGATGCGAGCAATACACCCTGATATTGATTGAGCGAACTGGCCAGTTTATCTGTCGCGTTTTTATAGTCTAGTTGCGCGGTTGACCGGCGCACCCGCACACCGCTATCACATTGATACTGTATCTGATGGTGAGTTTGCATAACCAATACCTGTCTCTACTTGGACGGTAACAGTCATGGCGAGCTAGTAATTTTTGGAGAGCAATAGACCGCCACAACTCATGGACGGCCAAGGAAGAACTTTAGAAGAGTTTCCTGCGGCAGCCCGATTTGCCAAGCCACCAGAAATGAAATCGTGTATTCATAGGGGCGCGATGATGCGCCCCGGCTCGGGCGATGTCAACTCAAATCGATCGCCAGACATGCTGCCTTCTATACACCCCTGCATTGGTGATTATTAAGGCTAAACTATAAGTAGGTGACCTCTATTCCAGTGCAATTCTTAGTTGTTGCTAATCACATGAATTATTTTATATATCAATGGCTTAAATCAATATTATCGGTCCTATTTGGATGAAATATTTACTCAGCACACGGGTTGTTATCCCCTTATGTCTGCTGCTGCTGGCAGCCACTACGCTGTCCCTCGATTACGCCACGTCCAGGCGCTTGGACAATCAGCACATTCTCGACTCGAGTACAATCACACTAAGAAATACCTTGAACTACTTACAAAGCTCAAGTGAACTCTTTCTCTCACTGGGCGCAAACAGGGAATTACAGAATTCGATTACCAGCTTCATATTGGCCGAAGATCTGATCGCGCTTTTCGTAGCCGATCCGGCCGGCATTGTTGTCGCCGCCACCAATGCTGAACAATTAGGAAAACATTGGAACCCGATAAATCATGCACCCTTGTCTGCCATGATCAACGCGGTGTCCGGGGGACAATTACAAGTGACGGTATTGGACGATGGCCAAGTTCTGGCAGGTATGACCCGAATCTGTAATTTCTCCGATGCAGGCATACCAAGCCCGCAAAGCTGCGGCGTACTTTACATAGAAATTGACCTGGCCTATCACCTCGGTCAAATCGAATTAGCCCGATCAAATAGACTGTCTATCTCGGGGGCCGGAACCGTATTGGCGGCAGGCATCATCCTGCTTATCCTCACTCTCACTGTATCAAATCGAGCACGAGACATTATTAAGAATATTAGCCGATTCAAGCAGGGTGACCGAAAAACGCGCATCATCATGCATGGAAACAACGAATTGGTTTCTATTGGCAACTCCATCAACGAATTGTTTGACAAAATCGATACCGATGACGGAATAACTAACGAAAAACGAATACGCTATGAATCACTGATCGACACCATGCCGGATGGACTTATTACCGTGCGCATGGACGGTACCGTAGAGTCGATGAATCTTGTTGCGGAGGAATTACTAGGCTACAGCCACCACGAGCTGATCGATAGCCATATTACTTTATTCATTACTGACTCCGATGCCAAGGACGCAGCAAAATATCTCAACGGCTTCATCGATCACCAACGCGAGCAGGACTCGGCACCGGAAAGCGAAGTGCAGGTGCGGCGTAAGGACGGCAGTGTTTTACCCGTTCGACTATCACTTAGCAAGATGGAAATCGAGGACGATACTGTATTCATTGGGGTGCTAAACGACATCTCTCACTTGAAATCCATGGAAGAGCAACTGATGGCGCTAAACGTACAATTGAGTCAGACTAACGCTCGCCTGGCCAAGACCGTGATAACTGACTCTTTAACCGATCTTTACAACCGTCGCCACTTTGATTCGACCTTGCTCAAAGAACTCAAAAGATCAACCCGCCAACTCTCACCACTTTCGCTTATTGTCATCGACATCGACTTTTTTAAGCAATATAACGATCACTATGGACACGCTGCCGGTGATGAATGTCTAATTCAAGTTTCCAAATGCATGAAAAAGGTATTTAAACGCAGTGGCGATATGCCTTCCCGCTACGGTGGTGAAGAATTCGCCATTATTCTTGCGGGATGCGATGGGCTGGAACTGCAGGAAAGAGCAGAGACAATGCGCAGCGCAATTTACGCTTTACAGATTCCTCACGAGTCTTCTCGTACCGCTGAAGTGCTCACGGTCAGTATCGGCGCCGTCAGCTATAAGCCCGTCTCGAACAACGAGGTAGCGCCAAAACCAAGAAAATTATTTACCGAAGCCGACAAGGCGCTCTACCGGGCCAAAGCTAGCGGCAGAAACCAGGTGGTCTATGCAGGAGAATATCAGCCAATTTCCTCTCTGGCTGCGGCGGGACACTACTACGGTCATCTCGTCTCAAGGTAGAGCGGAGCTTTGGTGTCCAGTTGTGCCTAACTCGCCTGTTTGGATCTTCGGGTGCTCACCTTCACCGTCCGATTGAAGCGGTCTCTTACAAATTCTCCGGTGGCGGAGCCGCGTGCGGCAGGCAGTCCTAAGCGGCGGGCTGCAATAATTGACAAGGTCCTGTGCCCGGGGCGAAATGCTTTGAGAAAACCCGTGTAATCTGCCAAATAGAATGGCCTGCCAAATTTTTCCACCGTCTGCGTATCGATATTGGAAAAATAACGGTGCTGGGGTGAAGCATCTCCGCGGGTATGCCAAAACGCGACGACGTTGTCGCAGTCCACTCGCGGAATGCTGAGTTTCATCGCATCAACATGTCTGACTCCAGGTGTGACCGTGTATGCAAATTGGCCACCCACTTGGTAGATCGTTCCCATGTATTCGCGATCCTCCTGTATCGATAAAGGATTGTAGATGTCGGCAGCAGCCTTCACCGCGGCCAATTCTGAATCAAACAGGGTTAGGGATTGAGCTGTAACTGCTGATGACTCCAGCGCAGCCAATAGTGCGAGCAAAACTACCGCGTACAACGAGTTCATGGCGGTACTCCAAGTGAATGTTTCTATAGACCTGATTCATGACTTTATGTAATTGCATATGTCTAAAATCATTGCAAAAGCGAATTAATCAACACCCTATGATGAGATATTCTCATTATACGCCTGGCTTGCGAAGGCACTCCCCCGAGTGCGGGTAGACACCGTAGGCTTGGATTTGATTATTACAAGATCATGAAAAAATCATTGCCGTCATTAAACGCTATCCGCTTCTTCGATTCCGCGGCCAGACACCTCAGCTTTACCAAGGCCGGCGCTGAACTCTTCGTTACCCAGGGGGCAGTGAGTAAGCAAATCAAGTTATTGGAGGCACAGCTGGATTGTCGGCTGTTCGCCCGTAAAGGCCCCTATCTGTCCCTCACCCAGCACGGCGAACAGTTTCTGGAAAGCGTCACCGCCGCATTGGATATCATTAATCACGGAGTGGACAGCTTAGCAGGCAATCCAACACCACGTTGACCGTGTCGGTACTGCCAAGCTTTGCCAGCAACTGGTTACTGCCTCGACTGGGACAATTCGAGACTAAACACCCGAATCTTTCTGTTCGGCTAGCCTCGTCCTATAGCAATGTGGACTTCGCGGTAAAAGTCGATATCGACGCCGGCATCAGGCTGGGCAATGGTCAATGGGACAGCTTGTTCTGCCAACAACTGACCCAGGACAGGATGTTCCCGGTTTGCACCCCGGCGCTGGCCAAAGGCATCGATAAAATCGCCGATTTGCGCAGCCATACGGTGCTTATAGATTCCCTGCCGTACGATGAGTGGGCAAACTGGTTCGAGGGGGCTGGGCAGGCTTATGCGGTAAAAAACACCAAGTACTATGACGACACCGGCACCCAGATCAGGGCCGCCATCGAAGCACAAGGTATATGTCTGGTGCGCGAAGAATTGGTTCAGGATCATCTCGAATCAGGTATTCTGGTGCGTCTGTTTGATATCGAATACTTTTCCGACCTGCATTATTACTTTGTCTGTCTCGAGACCCGAAAAGATGAATCCAAGATTGCGTTGTTTCGAGCCTGGTTGGCAGAAGTCGATACACGGTAGTTCAGGCTCGACCTTGGTAGGACAATAGATTACTGACCATCAAGATTAGAGATATACTCCGCCCTCTGCCACCAACAAGAAGAGAATAACAACATGATGAGACCTAAGCTTCGCCTGGTACTCTCTCTCACTTTATTACTGGTCTATTCCAGCACCGTCATCGCCGCTGATTTTGATCGCTCCACTCCGGAACGATTGGGGATGTCTGCCGAACGTCTGCAACGCCTGGATTCAGTGCTTAAATCCTATGTCGATAATGACCAGCTTGCGGGTCAGGTTGTACTGGTACTGCGCCATGGCATGATCGCTTATTCTGCCACCAATGGGATGCGCAATCTGGAAGCAGGGCTGCCAATGACCGCAGACACGATCTTTCGTATCGCCTCTCAAACCAAAGCCATCGTCAGTACCGGCATCATGATCTTGCACGAACGTGGCCAATTGGATATCAGCCACCCACTCAGCCGCTATATTCCCGAATGGGAAAACATGAACGTGGCCGTGGCTAACGACAAGGGGGGGTATGACCTGGAGCCGGCTGCCAGACCAATCACACTGCGCCATCTGCTCACCCATACCGGTGGCATGAGTTACGGCAGTGGTGTTGGCTCCGACCAATGGCAGGCGGCGGGTTTTCAGGGCTGGTACTTTGCCAATCGCGATGAACCTATCGGCGAGTCTATTGCTCGAATGGCGGCGCTGCCGCTCAATGCGCACCCTGGAGAACAATGGATCTATGGCTACAATACCGATATTCTTGGTGCCGTTATCGAGAAAGCCAGTGGCACCGACCTCTATACCTTTTTACGCACCCAGATTCTAGAACCACTGGGCATGGAAGACACGCATTTCTACCTACCAGAAACGAAGATCGACCGGCTCGCCATCGTCTATCAGCCGAAGATCGGTGGTGGCGTAGAAGCCATACCGGCAACTGACGGTATGCGTAGCCAGGGCATGTATGTAAACGGTCCGCGAATCAGTTACTCAGGCGGGGCTGGATTGCTCTCCACTGCTAACGACTATGCCAGCTTTCTGCAGATGACATTAAACGGTGGTGAATTTAATGGTAATCGTATTCTCTCTCGCAAGACCATCGAATTAATGACTACAAATCATCTCGGGGACATCCCGTTTCGTAGTGGCCAGGGATTCGGATTGGGATTTTCAGTCGTTACCGATTTAGGGTCACGTGGCACCTTGGGTTCCGAAGGTGAATACGGCTGGGGTGGAGCCTACCACTCAACCTATTGGGTAGATCCAACAGAAGATCTGGTGGTGGTTTACTTCACTCAAATTATTCCAGCGACTGGCCTCGATGATTACGCCAAGTTACGCAGCGGCATCTATCAGGCGATCGTGGATTAGAGACTTCGAAATAAAGCAGCAAGGAAATTCGATGGTATTGCACGCTGGATACGTTGTCGATGGATAACAAAATCAAGCTTTCTGTATTAGACCAATCGCCGATACGCAGCGGTAGTAGCGCCGCCGATTCACTCCAAGAGACCGTGCAACTGGCGCGACTGTGCGATCGACTCGGCTACTATCGTTATTGGGTCGCCGAGCATCATGCCTCCGATGCATTGGCTGGTTGCTCACCGGAAGTGTTACTGGGTCGACTGGGAGTCGAAACAAACCGTATTCGCATCGGCTCCGGTGGCGTGATGCTGCCACATTACAGTCCGTACAAAGTGGCCGAAAATTTCAAGCTATTACAGACGCTGTATCCAGATCGAATCGATTTGGGTATCGGGCGCGCTCCCGGCACCGACCCTTTTACGGCGGCGGCGATTCGTTATGGCTCCAGAGTCGGCCCCGAACACTTTCCGAATATGGTGCTGGATTTACAAGCACTGTTGAATGATACCGATCCCCCCACACCGGGCATGGAACAGGCTCGGGCGTTTCCCAAGGTCGAGCTGCCACCTGAGCTATGGATGTTAGGCTCCAGTGAAGACAGTGCCAGCCTGGCGGCGCTGACCGGATTGCCCTATAACTTCGCTTATTTTATAAATCCCAACATAAGGCCCGATATTTTTGACTATTACCGAGATAAATTTGCAGCAGGTCCCAATTTCGCCAAACCCCACACCTGCCTCACCCTCTTCAGTATCTGCGCAGACACGGAGCAAGAAGCATTAGAACTGTCACGCAGCAGGGACCTTTGGTATCTTCGGCTGTTACAGGGCAATCCCGGGCCGTTTCCCTCGGTGCAGGAAGCCATGGACTATCCGTACTCCGACAGCGAACTGCAGGTCATCGAGGAGAACCGGGGCCGACGTGCGGTAGGCACAGCCGAGCAGGTCACCGTTAAAATGCGGCAACTGGCAGATCAATTCAAACTCGATGAGATCATGCTGGTCACCATCACCCATGACCCAGCCGCACGCCGCCGCTCCTATGAACTCATTGCCGCCGCCTGGGATTAGTCGAGGCCTTCGCCACTGGCCGAGGCCGTCTGAGCTTGAGGACTTCCTTGATAGACGCCGAAGGACAGAGTCTTTATGCTAGGTGGACAAAAATAAGGAGTACTCAGCATGCGCTTTCTCTCTTCCCTGGCATTACTTTATCTTCTTTCGGCACCCGCCTATAGCCAATTAGCCGTGCCCAATGAGGCGGGCATGACCTATGGTCATGTACACCTGAATGTCTCCGACATGGATCTGCACAAACAGATCTGGGTAGAGCATTTTGGCGGGGTCGTGGTCCAGAAAGGCTCACTCACCGCGGTGCGCCTCCCCAATATGCTGGTGGCATTAACTGCGCGCGAGCCCACCATGGGTTCCAGAGCCACCGTCATGGATCACTTTGGCTTCAAGGTGCGCAACATGGACAAGTTTCTCGATAAATGGCGCGCTGCCGGTCTGGAAGTCGGCCGCATCTTCACCGGCGCCGAAGGCCAGACCAACGCCTACGTCATGCTGCCCGATGAAATCTATGTGGAAATGCAGGAAGACCAGGGTTTATCCACCGAAATAAGCGGCTATCACGTGCATTTCATTACCTCGGACTATGTCGAGCTGTTGGCCTGGTACACCGATATCTTCGGCATCGAAGTCAGACCTCGCGGCCGTATCGCCACCACCACCAATGCACCGGGGATGAATCTCAGCTTCGGCAACACCGACCAGGAAAGAATTGCCACCCGCGGCACGGCCATCGATCACATCGGCTTCGAATTTGATGACCTGGAGGCCTTCTGCAAAGAACTGGAAGCCAAGGGCATCGAATTTGATGTGCCTTTTCGCGAGATTCCCTCGATTGGTTTGAAGATTGCGTTTATCACAGATCCAGCGGGCGTCTTTATCGAACTCACCGAAGGCTATGACCAGTACTAGAGAACCCCTACCTTTAACATGACAGGCCAAACCGTACTTTCCGTTGTTGTAGGATTCCTGGCAGTAGCTGGAATTGGCGCTTCTGTTTTTTTCCTCATCAGTGGGGGCGCTAATGAGGGCTTCCTGCTCTACCCCGTTACAACGCACCTGCATGTTTTACTCGGCGCGCTCTATCTAGCGTTAGCACCGTTTCAGTTCTCGGCAAGAGTGCGCAAAAAATCACTGGATTATCACCGTTGGAGCGGAAGACTGCTTAGTGCTATCGGACTGGCATTGGGAGCGGCGGCCGTCTTTATCGGAATCGTTATTCCGTTTTCTGGCTTTCCGGAACAAATCATAATCGGTTTCTTCGGTCTATTGTTTCTTCTTTCTATCGTTAAGGGTTTCAACTACGCACGGGCTAAACAGATCACATTACATAGAGAATGGATGCTGCGAGCCTTCGCCATCGGACTCAGCATCGCCACCATGCGTTTGATCTTTATTCCTGCATTGATCATCGTGGGCGATCCTACTCGCTCTGAGATAGAAGCACTCTCTATCATCTCATTTACCATTGCCTTTTTCCTGCACTGCGGTTTTGCGGAATACTGGATCAGAGCGACTCGACTGGCACCTGCTTAGTTAATAAATTACTTAGCTCTCGGTTTGTTTAAAACCTATTGGTCATGACAATGAATATTTCATCTTCTACTTTCCACCGTTCGATGCGATTAACCTTTGCAGTCTTAGTCGTAATAGGGGCCAATCAAGCCGCTTCGCAATCAATTTCTCTGCAACAGATCATGGCCGATCCGGACTGGATTGGCCGGTCACCCCAACAACCGTACTGGGCCGACGATAGTGCTTCAATTTACTTCAGACAGAAGCGAGAAGGATCGGAATTGATCGACCTGTATCGCGTCAGTCGCAATGGCAATGAGCTCGAAAGAATTGCCGCCGAGAACCTTGGTTCAGTTGATGCGCCAGGTGGCACGCTTTCTCCCAATAAAAGATTAAAAACCTACGAACGCGAAGGCGACATCTTTGTAAAGAACTTGCGTAATGGTGAGATAACCCAACTTACACGCAGCGCAGCTCGTGAAACCAATCCGATATTCTCGTCTGATAACCACAAAGTCATCTTTAATCGAGACAACACGGTGTTCGTACGCAACCTCGGCAGTGGATTGGAATACCAGGCGGCGGATTTGCGAACCGAAGACCCTCCATCTGAGCAGGAAGACAAGGACTATCTTGAAGAACAGCAGCTACGCCTTTTCGATATCATCAAGCTACAGGAGCAAAGAGAACGGTTAGCCCAAGAATTTGCGGACGAAACCCAACAGCTCGATGCATCCCGAATCGGCCTACCCTGGTATCTCGGGGCAGACACGGAAATCGTCTCCACGGCACTATCACCCAATGAGAAGTGGCTGCTGGCAGTGACCCGCAACAGCGAGGAGCGCGAACCTGGCCGAGTGGGATCCATGCCCAATTACGTGACCGCCTCCGGTTATGTGGAAAACCAGGAAGTACGCAGCCGCGTCGGTACCACCGATTTTGCCGATCAGCAACTCTTCATCTTTGACCTGCCAGCGCATCGCTACGCCGAACTCGATTTATCACTGCTGCCGACGCGGGAAGAAGACCCACTGGGCAGTCAGTTGCAACATGGCAACGACGATAAAGAGGAAGAGAACGACGCAGAGAAAGATGAAGAGAAATCACCGAGGGAAGTGCAGCTAACCGGTATTCGCTGGTCCGCCGATGGCAATAATCTATTGTTTCAGGCCATCAGCCGCGACAATAAGGACCGTTGGTTGTTAACC
>JADFOC010000163.1 GCA_022563075.1 Pseudomonadota bacterium | reverse complement strand
GATGAGCGGAAATACTGCCTTGCGTCCACGATCGATTAAACTCTGACCGCCAATCTTCACCACATTGGCATTGGGCAAAATCCGCCGAGTAGCTGGGCGGTCGGTCCATGCCAGTAGTGACTTATCTGTCAGGCTGCCGTTAACCAGTGCCGCGCCTAATTCACTGAGTAATTCGTTCTTCATTGCATTTATCTACGGTTTGTCTCATCAAGTAGGTATCAGCAGTGGCGCAGACCCAAAATCTGTCTACTTCGGGAATAGGACTATTACCAATGCAATATACAATTTCTAGAAATTGTTCTTACCGAAATCTATATCAGGGCGACGTTGATCGTCAATCGATGGCGAAACAATAGAACAGGCCTGCTCCACCGGTGCTCTCGAGATCTTGCTGACTACAACCACGCGTCACGTGCGCAGAAGTCCGCGAACCGGCGCCATCTCCCTGACCCATGCGGTCGTGATGCCCCACCTGTGCGCGGCCCGCATCGCTCGATGTCCAATTGCCACAGCTGTACTCGTCATCGCCGTCGAAGGCGGTACCGTCGGCTCGTGAGCCGGTCAAAATATCATGCCGGTTGGGTGTATCACCAACACCGTTCACGGGATTAAGCCGCTCGGTTGCCGCCTTCTCTTTATTAATCCTGTTATCGCCGCCATGCAGTGCCTCGATATTGGCTGCGATGAGCAAACCCTCGGCGTTGTACCAGGGACCGTTGCCGATCCGGTCGCGCGCGTTGACCGCTGGTTGATCGTCGCTGGCCACCGTACTCAGATAGGCCCGCCAGGTATGATCCCCCGCATATTCGGCTGCTGCCAGTGCCTGACAATGGGCATCGGCTCCCGCTAGCCCACCAAGGTCGCCGCCGCTGCCAGTCCCTACGCTGGTAATAAAGAAACTGGTTACCGACTGAGCGCCGCCCATCTCCTTGAACTCGGGAACGTCCTCGGTGTCGGTCTCAGCTAAACTCTCGGCGGCAGTGTCAACCGCATCATCGGCACCGCAGGCACCCAGCGCCAGGGTAAAACACAGCAGCATCCCTACCGCAGTCGCACCACCATTGCTCGGCTTCAGGCTCATCTGGTTACACTCCTAATTTCGGTACCGCAAGAATAAACGGTTCTGTTGTAAAAATACCAAAACATTTATTTCACAGAATTCCCTCGACGGGAAAAAGCTGCATCGCCAGGCGATACAATCGCCGGTAGAGTTGAAATGAACTCGGGTAAAGGCTAAAACAGTAAGTCATCCAAGCCATCGACCCTTGAGCCTGTGAAATCAATCCTTAATAACCCGCCCCTGACAACACAGCAATTCCGCGAGCTCGCCACCATGATCACCACCGGCATTCCCATGGCGCAAGCCTGGGAGAAATCCAGTGCCAGCGATCATCGCGCGGGTCAACTGATACTCGCCGCGCTGCGCAAGGGCAGCGCCTTAGCCCAGGCCCTGGGGCGCTTTGGCATGGTCACGCCGGCGCAGCAAATATTTCTGATGGCCGCCGACGATGCCGGGCGCCTGGATTCTGCCTTGTTGCGCCTGGCCGCGGATAATGAGCGACGGGCGGCACGTCGGCGCCAATTAAAATCAAAATGGGTGCTGTTGTATTGCCTGCTGATCGTCGGCTGGGTAACCGGATCGATTACCGCCGGCCTCGACGCGCCGGAGCGACTGTCCAGCATCCTTTTCATCAATTCCAGCAAATGTTTGATCGTCTATTTCCTTATTCAGGCAATCGCCAAAGCGAGTCTGCGGGATGGCTGGTGGTGGTTAGGACTGGCCTGGCAATTTGGCGGGCGGGACAGAAAAACGTTTCAATGGAGCTTCACTACCCATTGGCTCGATTTACTGGGCTGGCAATTGGCCGCCGGCACGGATGCGGCGACCGCGTTACGGGCCATGCAGGGACTCATCGCTGCGCCTGCCTATCGAACTGCCACGGCCAGTGCTGTGATCGCTGTAAAAAAGGGGGAGTCACTGAGCAAGGCCCTGACCGACAGCGGTTTGCTGCCCAACGCCGAATTGAAGAGTGTCTTAGTCGCCGCCGAAGCCAGTGGAAAAATTCCCCAGAGCCTGGCGCAGCAAACGGCCCTGGCAGAAGAGTATCTCAATCTCCAAGTGGACAAGATCATGTTGTGGCTACCTAAGGTACTCTATGCGCTCATCGCCGGGGTTGCACTTTCGATGGTTTTCTAGTTCGAAGCTAAGCATTCTTACCTGTTTTGATTCGATAAAATCGCAGGCAAGCTACTCGCGGAATTTTACTCGTAGCGTAATTTATTAATCGGGTTAGCCTGAGCCGATTGGTACGATTGAATGAGTAAGGTAGCAATACTGACTGTCGAGACGATAACTATCGCTGCCAGATAGGGAACGACACTAAAGTCGGCCTGATAGGCGAATCTTTGCAGCCAGACATTGGTGGCATAGTAGCCAATCAAGATGGCAGGTAAGATAGCCACCGAAATTACCGCGAGCAAGTTTTTGCAAAGCAAGGCAAGAATGTTCGTTACCGAGGCGCCCAGTACTTTTCTGATCGCAATCTCTTTATTGCGTTGCTCGATAGCGTAAGAAGCCATGCCGGCGAGTCCCAGGAGGGATAAGAGCACGCTAACACCGGCGAACACGCCGACCAGATTGATTGCGTTGGCATCATCCTGGTAGTGCTCATTCCAGATTTCGCTTAATGGTTTCTGCTGGATGACGGCCTGCGAGGTAAACTGAGAAATGATCCCCTCGATATATTGTGCCGTCTCGGCGATATTTCTCCCGGTGGTACTAATGACAATCTCACGACTGAGATCTTCTCTCTGACTTTCTGTAAACTCTTCAGGAATGCTCGCAGGCAATGGCGTAAGCACCATCGGTTCTATCGGATCATGCAGGGGCCGATAATGAAAATCCTTTATTACACCAATGACTTCCCACCCACCGATGTGTTTGCCCAATGGCTGTTCCCATTCCATCTCGGTGACGAAAGTTTCATTCACCAACGCCGGGCCACGTTCCCGGTCACCACCATCGTCGCTGAAAACTCTTCCCAGGAGAAGTTCGATCTGCAAGACATCGAAGTAGTTCGGCCCCACCTGGAAGCTGCTTATTGGTGCGGTCTCAGATTCACCATCGTTGCCCTCGACTGTAAGAACGGTGACGGTCATACCCGTGCCGGGTGCACTGCGCATGGCTGCCGCCGCCGAAATCTCATTGTGTCGACTTAACTCCGCGATTATTGCGGGAATACTCTCGATGGCATCCGCGCCTCGTATGCGCACGACGATTTGACCGTCCTTCTTGAATCCCAACGGTGTAGACGTTAAGAATGTTACCTGGCGCTGCATGGCGATAACGCAGACTATGATGCTGATGGATGCAACGAATTGCAGTAGCACCAGCAGTTGTCGCATTGCCAAACCACTTCGCCAGCTGCTTCTAGCAGACTTGAGTGCTCTTATCAGCGGTTGTGAGCTTAAATAGAACGCCGGATAAATCCCGGACAGGAAGCAAATCAGTAGCCCGGCCAAGCCGATGAAGACGAGCGTGCTCGGATAGCCCAGCAGTTGTCGCAACTGGGCTTGGCCACCGAGTCGGTCAATAATGCCAAATTCGAGTACCGCGATCGTTGCCAACATGGCAATAAGTAGTGCCAGGCTGGTATAGAGCATCGACTCACTCAAGAACTGCCAAATGAGATGCGCCTTGCTGGCGCCGAATATTTTTTTCATGCCCACTTCTTTGGCGCGCTTGCTGGCTCTTGCCGTCGACAGGTTGATGTAATTGATACACGCAACCACCAGCAGCACCATAGCGACGGCAGCGAAACTGACCAGATTCACCCTATTTCCGGTTTTTTGGTCGCCGATGATTTCCCTGCCAAAATGAATAGCGCTTAGTTGTTGCAAGGAAAATTCAAGCCTACCGGCATCAGCCGGGAAATCCGGCGCGATATAAGTCTGATACAGATTGTCCGAGGCCTGCTGCATTATTGTCGGATCGAAATTTGGCGGCACCAACAAGTAAGTGAAATTTTCTGGGGCAAAGAATCTAAGGCCGAAGTCGTCAATCGATTCTGGCTGGTAAATTTCGACCAGCTTGAAGGGCATCAGAGCATCGTAACGATGCTGCACGTTAGCGGGCAGGTCTTCGAATAATAGCGTCACCCTGAAACTGTACTTTTCGGTAGTTAAGATCTCTCCTATTGGATCTTCATCTGAGAAATAGAATTCCGCAAAGGATTGACTGATGGCGATCGAGTAAGGGTCATTCAGGGCGGTGCCAATGTCTCCGCGAATAACGTTGAGTGTAAACACATCGAACACATCTGCATCCGTCAGATACACTTCCTCCCACTCTCTACTGTTATCCCGATAATCGAATTCGTTCTCGAAAGCTTTGGCAAATCTGACATGACTGAGAAATTGCGGATTATCGCGAACCAGGATCGGGCCAATTTCATACCCGGAAAATGCCAGTTCGAGTCCGGTGAAATCAGTGACTACGCGATAGATACGTCGGTGATTCTCATGGAATCTATTGTAGGTGAGCTCACTTAACAGATAGAGAGAAATAATCAGGCAACAGGTAATTCCCAGTGACAGGCTGGAGAGGCAGATCATCGCGTATTTTTTTTCCCTGGCGAGTCGGCGCAGAGAGATTCTAAAAAAACTCTTTATCATAGGTACTTATTTTTAGGTAGTGGAAAGCACCGATATCAACTCTTCTACTTAGTCAGCAACATAAGGCTGTCAATTCCCTCGGCCAAATTTTGTGTCGGTTAACTCAGCAGTAAATACCTGCAACAAAAGCCCGCCACCGGCTCACTCTTGAGGCAATCATAGCAAGCTGCCTAGGCACCGCGTCTGGTGTTTTACGGGATGTCTGGCATTTCTATGTTCTCTCAGTTCGATGAGTATGTCTTTGATTTCAATTTCGATCTATTATATCGATCGGTATTCGCTTTGAATGAGGAAATATCATGAACACACGCCAACGCTCCTTCCTCACACTCCTGGTGCTTTCCTTTTTTGCTCTCGCGCCTTTCAGCTTGCTCAGTCAATCATTAACCACCGAGGCATTTTTTCGCTTCAATGATTTCGACGGTATTAAAATATCTCCCGACGGTGTGCATGTGGCTATGGCGGTACCCAAAGAAAATTTAGGCTCGCTGATAATCATGGACATCGAGTCAAATACCATAGTCGCGCAATTTGACACCCGCACTAACCAAAAAATGGGAGAATTCTATTGGGCGAATAATGAAAGGATCTTGTTTTCGACAGTGATTACCATTGGTGGTTTAGATGCCCCCTTGTTATCGGGTGAGATCTATGCGCTCAACATCGATAACACCAGGAAGCTTAGATTGGTAGGTCCCGCGGCTGGCGACATAGCCGGCTATGGCATCTCAAATATGCTCATGGATGACGAAGAGCATGTACGCGTAGTGCGTCTGGAGATAAGAAGAGGGAGGACCGGCCGCAGCAGACCAACCTCCTACCTGTTGGATATCTATGACCAACCCGTGTCGTTAACCGGGCGAACCCAGGCCAATCTTCGCCGCGCCGTGCGCAGTCCATTACCGTGGGGAAATCTGCATTCAGATCGAGCAGGAATTGTTCGGGTCGCCACTGCCATCAGCGAAGAGTTCATACCACAGATTCAATATCGCGCTGATGATGATGCGCAGTGGATAGACATCTCCGAAGATTTCACCGCGGAGGATACCGACACGGCTGTTCAGTTTCTGGATTTCAGCCCGGACAACAAAAGCTTTTTCATGCTGAAGAGGACTGATTTTGGTACTACCGGATTGGTGCAGTATTTTCCAGAGACAAGATCGACAATCATCGTCTATCAGAATCCCAATTTCGATATTTCTCCCAACGATATTGTGCTGTCCAACAAGCGGGATGCGATTCTAGGCGTGAAGTTTTTCGGTGATACCCTCGAGACTCACTACATAGGCGATCATGCCGATATCGAATTGCACAAAGGTCTCGATGCCGCATTTCCCGGCGAGCTCGTTCGCGTGACCAACACGACACGCGATGGCAGCAAGGCGATTATTTTCATCTCGGGACCGCAAAGACCTGGCGACTATTTCCTCATGGATGTAGCAGCGACCCGGCTCTCCCTAATTGGCAGCGCCAACCCCTCGCTGCCCAAAGAGCAGATGGCTGAAGTAATACCGTTCGTCATACAAAGCAGAGATGGGTTGAACCTGCATGGCCTGGTGACTCTACCTAAAACTGAGGTGGCAGACCAAGCCATGATTGTGATTCCCCATGGAGGTCCGATCGGCGTTCGCGACACACCAGATTTCAATGCTGAAGCACAGTTTTTTGCCCACCATGGCTATGTGGTGTTGCAGGTAAATTTCAGAGGTTCGGGTGGTTTTGGTCATGCCTTACAGCAGCAGGGCTATGGTGAGTGGGGCACCGGAATGATTAGGGACATCTCTCTCGCGGTGACCT
>JADFOC010000162.1 GCA_022563075.1 Pseudomonadota bacterium | reverse complement strand
TACAACCGTCGACCTGCCCCTTAGGAGGGGGCAACTCCCGGGATACTGACAAGCTATTTGGTTTAACGAAAATTTCAGTGAAGCTTTAGGCGACGATCTATCCAGCTGTGCCACCGGGGCTATGAACGACGCGGAGTATAGCAGGTGCCGGGCTGCACGATTAGCGACCAGTGATTGCGATTTGTGTTAGGTTGCCAATATCCTATTCGCCAAATCAACTGCGAGTATGCAGTATGCAAGACCTGCAATGGAACTGTTACCCCTTCGAGCAACTCTCCCCTGACTTGCTTTATGCCGTACTCCAACTCAGATCTGAGGTGTTCGTGGTTGAACAGAACTGTGCTTATCAAGACATGGACGATTACGATCAGGCGGCTGTTCATCTCACCGGCCAACTTGAAAATTGTTTAGTCTGCTATACGCGCCTGTTGCCGCCAGGCGTGAAATATGACGGTATCGCCATTGGCCGGGTGATAACAAAACTAAGTGTGCGTGGCGACGGTTACGGAAAACGGCTGATGCAAGAATCGATTCGTTACTGCCATCAACATTGGCCAACGGCATCCATTACTCTCTCGGCTCAGCACTATCTGGAGAAATTCTATTCTGACCTGGGGTTTAACACGGTATCCGAAATCTATATGGAAGACGGGATTCCCCATATCGAGATGCTGCTGGACAGTATTGGCGCTGACTGAAACACGGCCGTTGCCTACCTCATGAGTTCACCCACAGTTCTTGCAACCGGTCATACTGCTCTAGCGTGTCACTGTTCTGTTCCGGTCTCCACCAGCTGACAACAACAATCGCTGTCGATGCCAACAGAAACCCCGGCACGATTTCGTAGAGCTCGAACACACCTCCGCTCAAATTTGACCACACAACGACAGTAATGGCACCGAGCGTCATGCCCACAACAGCCGACAGTGCAGTCATTTTTCGCCAGAATAGCGAGAACACGATTACCGGGCCAAATGCCGCGCCAAATCCTGCCCAGGCATAGCTGACCAGATCGAGCACCCTACTCTCCCTGTCGCTGGCAATCCATAGCGCCAAGAGTGCAATACCAATTACTGCCGCACGACTTACTGCCAACAGCTCCTTTTCTGAGGCGTCAGGACGCACAAATACACGATAAAAATCTTCACTTATGACGCTGGAAGAAACCAGAAGTTGTGAATCGATGGTAGACATTATTGCTGACAGAATGGCGGCAGTGATAATGCCCGCCACCCAAGGATTAAACAGGTTTTGGCTTAATGTGATAAAAACAGTCTCAGGATTAGCCAGCGGCTGATCTGCGAAGTAAGCGATTCCCGCCAATCCGGTCGCCACCGAACCGATGAGTACGATCACCATCCAGACCATGGCGATGCGCCTGGCCGAGATCAGTTTCGCCGCACTTTTTACCGCCATGAAACGCGCCAAAATATGCGGCTGGCCAACATAACCCAGACCCCAGGCCATTAGCGATACAAATCCCAATATGGTCATGTTGCTGAATAGCTGTGTACTCTCTGGGTTTACCGCCTGCATCTGCTGCCAAACCGAAGCCACCCCGCCGGTGCCACTGATAACGGCTAAGGGGGTGATCAATAATGCGAGTAGCATCAGCATTGCCTGGAATGCGTCGGTCCAGACTACGGCCAGAAATCCACCAATAAAGGTGTAGGCAACGATGATGAAGGCGCCGGATAACAACGCGACAGAATAGTCCAGACCAAAACTGTTTTCGAACAGAATCGCGCCGCCTACCAATCCCGATGCGGTATAAAAGGTGAAGAACAAAAGAATGACTATCGCCGACAATATGCGTAATACTCTACTGCGGTCGTTAAAACGATTCTCGAAATAATCCGGTAAGGTCAGGGAATTATTGGCGTGCTGACTAAAGACCCGCAACGGCTTCGCCACGAATAACCAATTACAGTAAGCGCCAATAAGCAGCCCGACCCCGATCCAAATTTCACTAATGCCCGATAAATAAATAGCGCCAGGTAGCCCTAATAACAACCAGCCACTCATGTCGGATGCGCCGACGCTGAGCGCGGTAACCACCGAACCTAATTTCCTGCCTCCCAGGATATAGTCACCGAGACTATGGGTACGGCGGTAGGCTTTGATACCTAGATAGAGAATTAGCAGCAGATAGGCAACGAAGGTCACCAATAATGGGGCATCAAAACTCATTAGACTCCTGACCTATTCGATGTTTTCGGTGCTGTTTGAAACCGGAATTGAGCGGTCCATGCTATACCAAAGTCCGAATCATTGGGAATAGTCGTTGCGAAGCGCCGGATCTTCCGTCAGGTACTGCACGAATTCCCAATCCAAACCATTCCCGTCGATGTAATAAACCCGGCGGCGGTAAGGGTGACCCTTTATTGCACTGGCGTCTGCTGGTTCAAAGCCTGCGGCAGATAATCGCGTCATCAACGCATCGATGTCTTCCACCACTATGCCGATGTGTCTGAGTTCTGGTGGAGACTGGCTGCCTTTGACCTCAGTTAATGCGATGTAACAATTGTCCGTACCGATGTGCACCCAAGGCCCGTAGATCTCAGAATCGCCACCACCGCGCCGCTTTAGTTCAGGTACGGCCGCAGCGAGAAATACCTCGGTGGCGGCAAGGGAATTTACACTAAGGTGGATATGTTCGAGTATTTGCATTACTAATTCCTTCAAAGTAGGTTTTTATAATTACTAAAGTATTTACTTTACTATTTATTTCCCATTGATAAAGTTTTAAATAAAGTAAATACTTTATTTAATTGGTCGATCTAGAGTCAAAGACAATGAGGATCTTTCGTGGAACTGTCTAAAAGCCAGCAACAAATCATGCACTGCCTCAAGACTCGAGGTCCGCAATCGGTAAAAATCCTGTCAAAGCGGCTGGCGATGACGACCATGGGCGTCCGTCAACATCTCTCCGCTCTGGCGCGCAAGGCCTATGTCAGTCAAACCAGTGAGGAAAAACAGACGAGAGGCCGTCCGGTTCACCTCTGGAAGCTCACCCAGCAGGGGCATCGGCAGTTTCCCGATACCCACTCTCAAGTTACCCTGGAACTAATCGATGTTATTCGCCGCACCCTGGGCGAGGAGAGCCTCAATAAGCTCATTGATCAACGCAATGTTCAGCTGCAATTGCAGTATCAAACTGCACTGGAAGACTGCGGTACTGAGCTTCAGTCCAAAATCGAACGCCTCTCGCAACTTCGCAGTGATGAAGGTTACATGGCTGAAATGCGTCTTATCCCGGGCGGATGGCTGCTGATTGAGAACCACTGCCCGATCTGTGCCGCGGCCGAAAGCTGCCAACAGTTTTGTCGCTCCGAGTTGGACATGTTTCGACAGCTGTTTCAGGGTGCAGCGACGGTAGAGCGGGTCGACCACCTGTTGGCTGGAGCTCGCCGTTGTGCGTACAAGATAAGTCCAGTGAGCAGCAACGAAGCCAGCAGTCTGATTTCTTAAAACATTGCGCTTGCGGCTCGGGCGAGCAATCTCCAGCGCCCCTCAAATCCGATTCTGACGCAATTAATACCTGCTATAGTGCGCGCTAACACTTCTCCATGAATTGACGAGTTTAAAATGCGAAACAAGAGCTTAGCCATAGTGGCCAGCCTGGCAGTACTAACCATCTTAGTCTTAGGTATTACGCCAAAGGTAGTCGGCATTGGCATTCGAGAAGCGACTATCGCCAATTTGGTAGACCTGCTTCCCCCCGAAGCTCGCCGCCAAATCAGCATTAATGAGTCCGCGTTCAGCAGTGGCTGGTTTGATAGTTCTGCCCTCCTCGACATCAGCTACCCCGCTCTGGGCGATGATGTGCTGATACAACTGGAATTCGAGATTCGTCACGGTCCCGTTCTGATCACACCCGATGGCATCAAGTTGGGTCTGGCCTACGCGCAAATTCGCCCACATTTCAACAATGCCGAAATCACGGCTGCTCTGGCTGAGTTGCCGTTTGAGTTACCTGCCGTGCAAGTCGACCTACTGGCCAAATTTAATAATTCATTAAAAATCGGGATCAGCATCGCGCCCCTCAATTACAGCGACAACCAGGGACAGCTGGCATTCGATGGCTTGAGTGGCAGCTACGCCGTCAATTCTGACCAGTCCGTTGAGATTCTATTGTCGATGAGCAAACTGCAAGCGCAGGAGGCTGGCTCGAGTTTTGATTTCTCACTTTTCGGCCTCGAGTTGGTCAGTACCAGTGAGCAGATGAACGACATACTGGCGCCCAGCGCAGCCTCATTGAGCATCGCCACCCTGCGTAGTGATGCTCCCTATCCCTTTCTGCTGGAGGAATTTTCAATTACTTCGCAACTAAAGGCCTCTACCGCGGGCGCGGAGAAAATCGACATTTTTCAACAACTGAAAATAACCAACATGGAAGCTGATTTCCCGGTCACCTCCCTGTCTTGGACCGGCGAAATAAATGAACTGCAAACAGAATTAATTAGCCGCTACTACGAACTGGCAACCGACTTACAGAGTCAAATTAACGCAAGCCCAGGAGGCATCAACACCCCGATTAATGAGTTAGGCCAGGAAATAGGCTTGCTTATGATTCGAAACTCCCTGGTGTTGAATAACGAGGTGGCAGCCAATGTCTATGACGGCGACCACAGCATCGATCTGCGCATCCATTGGGCTGGTCTGCCCGACCTCACCGATCTCGCACGCCTCGATATCAACGAAGTGATCGCGGCCTTGACCATCTCGGTAGAGGTATCCCTGGATCTGGCGGCGATTATGCGCAGTCCGGCGGCTGAATTTATCGATCCTTACGTTCAAGAGGGCTATATCAGACTCGACAATGGCAGGATTTTAGTTAACGGTTCGCTGAGCGACAGTGAACTGATAGTTAATGGCGAAGCGGTGCCCCTCGATCAGTTTTTCTAAATTATGCCTCGCCATGCTGCCAATAAATTCGTGCCTGCTGGCGCGCAATGCCAGTCTCGATAGCTGTACTGCGATCCAGAATATTGGGCCGAAATTAGGCACCGCGCCATTTCTGCCAATGCCCCGCGAGGAGATGGATGAATTGGGCTGGGACAGTTGTGACATCATCATGGTGACCGCTGACGCCTGCATCGATCATCCGAGTTGGCATGGCCGACGCCACAGAAATAGAAATAGCACGCGGAGATCCTAGGGAGGTCTGATTAGCCGCTAGATTCGATAGCGCTTGAATTTTATTCTCAATGACGCGACCAACTGGCGTTAACTGCGAACCACTAAGTTTATCTCTTCGACAATTAGCCAGGCACCTGCTTCTTTGCGCAGCAAAAGTTTTTTCAGCGTGTCGTCACGATAAGTCGGCGATGCATAGCTCAACCAAAATTGAACTTCGATATTATCCGAATTCTGACTCACTATCTGGAACTCGGTCATCTCCAAACTTATCCACTGTGCATTGCCGATCACCCGTTGTCGATTTCGTCGCCAGGCTGCTTGCGTGTCGTGATATCGAGACACGAAATCCGGGTGATAGCTGGCAAAATATAGTTCGAGGGTCCGGTTTTCCCAAGTGCTGATCCACCGCTTTACACTTTGTTCGATAACGGCGGCAGTGATCCGGGATTCTTCTTCTATAGAAGCTTCTACCGCGCTGAGTATATGGTTAAGCTCTGCGGCCAAAACCGCGGCGATCGTACGCCTTTTCTCCTTGCGTTCGCGTCGGAATAGCAGCGAGCCGGCAAGCAGCCCGACCGCGCCAGTGATCACACCACCGAGGACCACCAACAAGGTGTCTCGCAAAACATCGCGGGGTGGCAGGCGCACTTCGATAATCTGCCGGGCGCCGGAGGTTGTTCCCTCCGCCCCCGCCGGCGCCGCCTCAGGTTCACCGCTACCGGTCGCCGGCTCTTGTGCGGCGAGGCTACCCGCAATGAGTACGGCAGCGGCGATGGCGGCAAGTGCCCTCATGGCGGCAATCCTGGTCACAAGGCCTGGAAGGTACCAGAAAGCCGCCCGTGAATCACCCTGGTCAGTGACTCCAAACCACGTGGCGTGCTACAGTGGCGCGCTACGGCGTGAGCGGCGGCAGCCGGGGCAAACATCAGTTATTTGGCGGCTCGCCGATTAACAGCCTCGCGGAGAGGTCCTGACAACATGCTGAAAGATATACAAGAAGTTGCGCCCACCGGCAGGGGCCTGGCTCGCAACCCCATGACGGTGTATTCTTGAGCCATGCGCGCGATACTTACCGCCACGCTTTTTATCTCCGGGTTATTCGGCGCCTTGGCCGCCGCCGGTGCCGTTGGCGCCGCCGAGGATCCGGATTACGTGGATTTGCGCGCGACGCTGATGCGCAGCGTCGAGGCCCACGCCAAGGTCTTGAAGGAGTTCGCCGGCCTCAAGCCGCCCTCGGAGCGCGTCTTGCAGGCGATGGGCGACGTTCCGCGCCACGAATTCCTGCCCGACGAACTCAAGCCCTTCGCCTATCTGAACCGGCCCCTGCCCTT
>JADFOC010000161.1 GCA_022563075.1 Pseudomonadota bacterium | reverse complement strand
AGGTGCGGCATGATATTGCGCCATAGATAAGAGGACGTCGGGTTGCCGTGTTGAAAAATGATGGGATCACCGCTACCCATTTCCACGTAGCTCATGGTCTTGCCTTTAACGGAGATGGTTTGCTTCGGGTGTTCCCTGGCGCTGATCATTTTGTTCTCTGCGGTGATTACGGAAGAGGCCATCAGCATAAACTGCGTTGCTCCGTTTTTCAAATGATCGCTGGCTCTTGAACTATTGGCTGATCGCGACCTCGCGCCAGTTTAGACGCCAGATTTTGGACAAATTAGCCATAAAGCCAATTGAACAAGCCCCCAAACATCAGATATGCTCCCCCTTCCTTACCTTCACTAATAAAGAGAATGAAATTCGGGGGATAACGGCAATGACAATGCAAAACACACCTCTACTCATGTCACGAATCCTGGGTCGGGGTGCGCTTCTGGACCCGGAGATTGAGGTCGTCACCAAGCAGGCAGACGGCACTCATCGCCAGTCCCTGAAGCAGACCTGGGATAGAGCCAATCAGCTTGCGCACGCCTTGCAGGCACAGGGCATAGGTGTTGGCGACCGTGTCGCTAGTTTCATGTGGAGTAACTACCGCCACCTGGAGCTGTATCAAGGCGTGCCCTCGATGGGCGCCGTGTTGCATACCTTAAACCTGCGGCTGTCTCCCACCGATCTGGAATACATCATTAACCACGCCGGTGATCGCGTGATCTTCGCCGATGAAGATCTGCTGCCATTGTTGGAGCCCTTATGGAGCAAGATTCCCTGCGTGGAATTGCTGGTTATCTGTCGCCATGGCGAAGGTGGTGATAGCTCGTTCGAAAAACAGATCGACTATGAGGAGTTTATCGGCGGCCAGGCCACCAAATTCCAATGGCCGGAAATTGATGAGACCTCTCCCATGGGTCTCTGCTATACCTCGGGCACTACCGGTAGACCCAAGGGTGTGATGTACACCAACCGCTCGACATATCTGCATACCCTCACCGAGTGTCTGACCGATTCCATCGCGCTGTCCGCTCTAGATTCTATTTTAGGCATCGTTCCCATGTTTCATGCCATGGGCTGGGGCATGCCCTTCTGTGCCTCTATGCTCGGATGCAAACAGGTCTTTCCACACCGCTTTATGACACCCGATGCCTTCCTGCAGTTGATGCATGACGAAGAAGTGACTATCTCGGCGGGTGTGCCCACCATCTGGCAGGGTGTGAAGGCGGTGCTGGAAGCAGAGCCGGACAAATATGATCTCAGCAAATTGACGCGGCTTACCTGCGGTGGTTCCGCGCCTCCGGTTTCGATGATGCGTTGGTATTGGAACACCCACAACATCGAGATGATTCAGGGTTGGGGCATGACCGAAACTAACCCGCTGGGCACGCTGTCGCGCAAAGTAGCCAAGCGCTCCCACATGAAACTTTCGGAAGACCAACAGTTTGAAAATATTGCCAAGGCCGGTTTACTCATGCCTGGTCTGGAAATCGAAATCTTCGATGATGATTGGAATGCATTGCCCCACGATGGCAAGGCTGTCGGCGAGTTGTGTATTCGCGGTCCCTGGATTGCCGCCGAGTATTTCAACGATCCACAACCGGACAAATTTCGTGATGGTTGGTTGGTCACCGGGGATGTCGCCAAGATAGATCCAGAACAGTACCTGTTGATATCAGATCGCTCAAAAGATCTGATCAAGTCCGGGGGTGAATGGATTTCCTCAGTCGATCTGGAGAACCACATCGTAGGTATGCCGGAAATAGAACAGGCGGCCGTTGTCGCCCAACCTCACCCGAAATGGGACGAGCGCCCGCTGGCACTGGTAGTGATGGCCGATGGCGCTGAGCTAGATCAGGCGGCGGTGCTTGCGCACTGCGGTGAAATCTTTGCGAAGTGGCAGCTGCCGGATGAGGTGATCGCCATGGATGCGATCCCGCTCACCTCCACCGGCAAGATCGACAAGAAAACCATCCGCGCCAATCTGGAAAAACAGGGTTACAAACTTCCAGACTTGCGCTAACCAGGACAAAAAAAAGGGTCTCATCGAGACCCTTTTTAGCGGGGCAAACTTATTCTCTGCCTGGATCGGTAGGCGCGTACTCCAGGCCATCAGATTCCGCTCGACGCGCCCCGCCTAATATACCAGGCAGGGCATAGTTCCCTTCGTGGCAAGCATATTCATAGACCTCTGCTTCGGTCCGGTTCATTGGCAGTTCACCGCTCCAGGGTTGGGTATAATTCTCATCATCCTCGACGGTAAACTGATAGAGGATGGTATCAGTGGCGGTGCGAGTGAAGCGTTCGGTTACTTTCATTTGAGTGGAGGCGTAGAAGCGGTGCTCCAGTGAAGAACGCATGCCCTGCTGCGGATGAAAATTCGTGGTAACTACCACCAAGGCGCCATCTTCATAATAGCCCACCGAATCGCCTAACCAGGGGTAGAATGGTGGATCCTGATGCTCGGCATCGATGCGCACGATGCGAGCGTCGTGATTCATCTCCGCCAATAACACCACATAGCGCTCGGTTTGTACGATTTCGGTAATGTTATTGTAGAGTACCGGGAGTTTGGGTGGTCCAGCGGAGGAACCGAAACCGACCATGCAGCGTTCGCCCAGTGGCCTGACTTCCGGCCCATCGTACGATCCGCGCCGCTGCATCGCGGCCGCATAATTTGCTCGGCCTTGCTCGCTTAAGGGAAGCCTGCCATCTTCCGGCTCCACCAGTATCGAAGTCCTGATTTCACCGTTTACCACAGCCAGGCGATCACCCGGATCCATCCAAAAGGAATTGTAGCCGCCGACGTTCCGTCCCGCCGTCGGTGCCTCTCTATTCGGGTCGCTGGGCCGATCGCCAAATTCATTGCGGGCCTGAACCCTCGCTTCGATGATGATCGCCGCTTCTTCGGAAATCACCAGATTGCCGTTAAAGCGCTGCGCCCTCTCCAGATTGGTTTGTGTCGCAATCGACCAGGTACCTTGCAGATCGGGCACGCCGAACTGAGTAAGCGGTGCGATGTAACCGGTTTCCGCTGCCAGCGAACTAGCCGCCATCAGCCAGCAAGCACTTAGCGAGAGCTGTTTTAATTTCACCATCACTCCTCCTAGCTTGGAGTTTCTATGTCGGATTCAATCACTATCTGTGAGTGCCAATTATGACACTCTTTGGCCGATTGACACTAGATGGATCGGTTCAGTGGACGCTCATCGAGGTCGACCAACCGCAAACTTCCTCGTTTGCTCTTCTGCTTGGGGGGTACGCACGGGTAAAAGGGGCACAATTCCATGCTATCGTGCTGTTACGCACCCGTTCACTTAGCAAGTAGCGATCCGATACATTCCTGCAATGCCGATTATTCAGGTTTGTGCAATGGGCATTGCAGCCACATTTTGTGCTTGGTTATAATCATGCATTGTTTACTTCGGCCACAAGGCACTCCAATCAATTCAATGACTGCTGCTAAATCACCATGTCCTCCCATTATCTAGGATTTATCTGGTATCGATCGCTCGCGCAACTACGCAGCGAATCTGCTCGAACCTATCTGGGTTACTTGTGGTGGATATTGGAACCGCTGCTCTACCTCATGGTTTTTTATATTGTCTTTGCACTGGTGCTTAATCGCGGCGATGAAAATTATGTGCAGGAGTTGCTGGTGGGCCTGGTTGTCTGGAAATGGTTTGACAGTTCCGTGCGAGCGTCGATGGATGTCATTCACCAAAATGCTGCCCTGATTGATAAAGTGTACATACCCAAGATCGTATTTCCCTCCGTAAGCGTCCTGAGCAATGGCATTAAGTTCGGACTCGTCCTGGCACTGTTGTTGCTCTACTCGATATTATTTGGCAGCGGCGCCAGCATGCATTGGCTGGCATTACCGTTACTATTATTTATGCAATTTCTATTAGTCTATTCTGTTTCTTGCCTGGTCGCAGCGATAACCCCTTTCCTGCCAGACATCAAAATGATTTTTGACAAGCTGATGACGCTATTATTTTTCTTGTCGGGTATATTCTATACTGCCGAGTCAATTCCAGAATCGATTCGCGGCTACTTTCTGCTCAACCCGGCTTTCTTGCTCATCGAAAACTATCGAGATGTCCTGATCCATCACCAATGGCCATCGATAAGCGCGGCAGCATACATCTGCCTGCTTTCTTCGATAGTACTTACTATTGCCATTATTATATTGCGCCGATTCGATCGCATTTATCCACGACTTATTTACTGAGAATTGTTACTGATGTCGAATGCATTAATAGAACTTAGAGATGTGGGAGTCTGTTATCGCTCGCGCAATCTTTTCGGGGGGACACGAGAATTCTGGGCATTAAATAAAGTAAGTTTGACACTAAATAGGGGTGATACACTGGGCGTGATTGGCAGAAATGGCGTTGGCAAATCCACACTGCTGAAGATTCTGGCAGACATTATTCGGCCAGATCGGGGAACAATTGAGACACAGGACTGCCGCAGCACGTTGCTCTCATTACGCGTGGGATTTCTCAATCATCTGGATGCGCGAGAAAATGCCATCATGGCCGGAATGTTGCTGGGCCTCAGTCGTAAGGAGATCGAATCAAAACTCGATGCGATATTAGATTTTGCCGAGCTTCAGGAATTCGTAAATGTGCCAATTGGCACCTATTCGACTGGCATGGTAGCCCGTCTAGGATTTTCTATCGCCATGCAGATAGACCCAGACATATTGTTGATCGACGAGATATTGGCTGTTGGTGATGAGAATTTTAGGCAGAAGTCTTCACAGGCTTTGCGGCAACGCATGCAGTCCGACAAGACAGTAGTGCTGGTAGCACACAACGAACAGGTCATCCGCCAACTCTGCAATCAAGTGGTGTGGATCGAAGATGGACAAACCATGGCGTCAGGACAGGCTGACACAGTAATAGACGCCTACAATTCTTTTTTGGCCGAGAAGCAAGCCGTTAACGCAAGCTAGTTGACATGCCCTATAAATAAACGACATTGAACAATATTAATATTGGAGATGTATCGCGGCGGCAACCCTTTGCTGGCACAGGTCCTACAAGACAATGGACGGTCTATTAGGGCCGAATTGCTTCAGCGCACTGTATCAAACGGCAGAATCTGTTATAAAGGCAAGGAATTTATAGACAGACGACTTAAAATGCTACTTTTTCTTCATTACACGTGCCTCTCTATTGGCGCTTGCGTTCGACTATACTGGCTAAAGTGGCGCTACGCCCGATAGGAACTAGAGATAACGAGCATGCCTAATACCTCTCATTTATCGATCGGCGCACTGCTGATTATATCTATCGCCTTGCTCGACAAATTCATCTTCATAGAAGCGCGCTATGGTCCGGAGAACATGGTCTGGATCAAATCTGGCACTTATCAAATGGGGTCTGACACCGGCATGCCGGATGAAAGTCCACAGCACGCAATTAGTTTGAGCGGGTTTTGGATTGACAAGTTCGAAGTTACCAATGGAGATTACCGGCAGTTTATTGCGCAATCAGACTACGTCACATTCTCCGAACGAGTGCAGGATTCTCTGGTATTCAAATCACCGCCGCAAAACAGTGACTCGCGCGTGGGTCCACTGGACTGGTGGGATCTGATTAAACATGCCGATTGGCGTCACCCTCAGGGTCCTGAAGATAATATCGATGGTAAATCCGATCATCCAGTGGTGCATGTGGCCTATGCCGATGCACTCGCCTATTGTAATTGGTTGGGCAAGGACTTACCCACCGAGGCCCAGTTTGAGTTCGCGGCGAGAGGCGGCCGAGATGGAGAAATATACAGCTGGGGAAACGTCGCATTACATCGTAGTAAAGCGGTCAGCAATAACTGGCAGGGAACTTTTCCGCATGAAAATACTGTCGCGGATGGCTATGCTACTACTGCACCAGTGGGAAGCTTTCCGGCTAACGATTTCGGCCTCTATGACATCACAGGAAATGTATGGGAATGGGTTTCCGATTGGTACCATCCGCGTTATTACTCGATGAGCCCCACCAATAATCCAGTGGGAGTTACAGAAGATCAGAGCATTGATCCCGCAGAACCTGGCACCCCAAAGAGAAGCATCAGGGGCGGATCGTTCTTGTGCAGTGATGATTACTGCAGTGGATTTCGTGTCAGCGCCAGAATGCCGGCCGAACCCAAATCCAGCACCAATCACACTGGCTTTCGCTGTGTAAATACTCTCAGCGTAATGGAACGACTTGGCACCAGTTCAATTGAGTGGTGATTATGCTACCGCCGATGGATTATTCGTGGAACTATCCAACTTTTACCAACTCGCCCATCGCCTGCAATACTGCCCACTCCCTATCTCAACTAAATCCAGAAGCCTGGTTCGATAGAGTTCAGCTGTGCAAAGTCATCGACGCTTTTGCCAGTGATCAGGCAGATAATTTCTGGCGGCCAAACTGTCTACATCGACCCCGTAATACTAGGCAGAGAGGCAATCCAGCGGCCCGACTAGAGC
>JADFOC010000160.1:4916-6489 GCA_022563075.1 Pseudomonadota bacterium | reverse complement strand
TTGAATGGCAATCTTGCCGCGCACATCGATGTGCATTAATTCCGCCGGGCTGGCCTTGCCCACGTACACCAGTGGCGCGCTCAGTTGTCCATCTGCAATTACCGAAGGAGCCAGCGCCATCGCGGTTTCCAGCACTACGTCCTCACTGCCACTACCGAATACAGGATTAGCCAACAGGCGCACTTCCCAACTTTCAGGAATCCACATCGAAGCATCGGCATCCTGCTCAAACCGTTGAAATCTGACGTCCTCAATGCCGGCATCCCGTAGCCGTTCAGCCGCCCAGCGCACCACCGTCTCTCCCGACTAAAATCCGCTGACCCGACCCCAGAGCTGGTCGCCCCCCAACTCCCGGTTCAGTCTGCTTTGTTTGGAGAAATCCACAATGCGATCCAGGTCATAGGCCAGGCGTCTTCCTTCCAATTCGCGATAAGTTTCTTCTCCAGCAGGTACCACGGCGGGTGCAGGTCCGCGCTTACCGATAGTGACCGGGCTAACGTGGCTAATGAGAGCGGGGGGTAGATCAATTCCAAACCATGGTCCTTCGGCGGTGCTTTGCTGCCCGAGCACCGGTACGGCTATAATACCAAGCCCGATCAACACGCTAAGCGGCGGCCAACAAATTTTAAGTTTTGTAAGAATCATGAGAGCGATAGTACGGCGAAAACACCCTATAATTCCAGTGCCCTGTTACAGGCTACAAATGGTCTAGATTACTCCCATAGTGGACAGAGCACTGCAGTGGACAACAGTACATAGCTACTGTGAAAATACTGAATAAAATAACACCAGGAATAACTTGCTATGAAATAGTCGGTCGATTGCCAAGTTGTGGTACTGCCTAATAGGTCTCATCGTAGTGATTCCCGGCGCCATAGCAACCTCGTGTGGTGATTTTAGTGGATCTGACCCGTTCCAGGAAAATAAGTTAGTACAGTGATGATCATTATGCAGGGCGGCTACCTTGCCAGGTTAGGGACTAGCTGGTTGTGAATACTGTCTCTGCTTGCCGGACTCCAAGAAGTGGAAGCCTCAGACCCTAAAGGCGCCGCCGCTAGTAACTTCATTAGTCTCTATGAATATTGCTAAAAAACTGGATAATCAAAAATACTGTATCGATAACAATAACCGCAGTGACAATACGGAAACAGCTAGTCGATGAAGATCCTTGTCTACTCGAAAATCAATGATCATAATATTGAAGAACACCTGGGGCTTCCTGAGTACAGCTATTACTTTGTACTGCGTGAATTTCTCCCCTGTTTGCGAGAGCTAGCAGAAGTCGTCATCATTGAAAATCCGCAGCAGCAGGTTGATGAAATCTACCAGAACAGCGCTGCTCAGAACGAAGCCTGCGTTTTCTTATCCTTTACCCCGCCTCACACCACTGTTATCGATCTGAAATGCCCTACTGTCTGTGTGTTCGCCTGGGAATTCAGTAATATTCCAAACGAACCATGGAATGGCAGTGAAAAAAATGATTGGAGTTGGGTGTTACGCAAACTCCGTTTCGCTATAACTCACTCACAATCTGCAAAACAAGCAATCTTGCATGATGTAGGTTCTGAATTTC
>JADFOC010000160.1:0-4906 GCA_022563075.1 Pseudomonadota bacterium | reverse complement strand
TAGAGAACCGTCGAAAACTACTTCACTGGAGTTAGAGCTGAGTATCGATAGCAGGAGTATTGATCTGGAGAGTATAGATCCACTGTCTCTGGGTTCTTCTATCAGCGCTGAATATTATCAATATGCGGTAGGCCTAATAGAACAAAGGGACCAAGAACTCCTTAAGCTAAACCAGGAATTTGCTCATGCTGAAGATTTAGTTGCGGAGCGCGATGAACAATTGGAAGAAGCGAACAAGGAACGTCATCAGCAATTGGAAAAAGCCAACCTGGAAAGGGAGTACGCGGAGAAGATGGTGCAACAGCGCGATCAGCAATTGGAAGAAGCCAACCTGGAAAGGGAGTACGCGGAGAAGATGGTGCAACAGCGCGATGAGCAGTTAGAGCAAAGGAATCGCGACTGTCATTATGCAGAATCTGTAGTAGAAAAAAGAGATCTGGAATTAACTCACTGCAATGAAGCGTGTCAGCATGCAGAACAGGTAGTTAAAGAAAGAGATATTCAAGTTGGTCAGCTTAATCAGGAATTATATGAATTTAAAAGCACCTACTTGGGACGATTAAACGGATGGCTGCTCCGAAGACGCAACCAGAAAGGCTAGATGTTGCCTCGATACCAACTTCTTCTCTACTTGTTGTAGCCATATTTAGAGTAGAAGGGTTCAGTGCTCAGCTTAACTTCTTGAATCTGGGACTGATCCAGTATTAATTCGTAATTGTTTTTTGCTGCGTGCGTATTTATTTTAGTGTAGTCAAATACTTCCGTGTCTTCTTGCAAAAATTCCAAACACTTTCTTAGCGTCGGTTCTGTGTTACCGGCAAGATCTTCATAAGACAATTCCAATAACGCATCTCCTGCGATAGTCACAAATTGTGAGAGTATCATTGCACTCTCCAGCCAAGCGCTGATTGCGGACCGAAGCGTTTGTGCAGGCATTACTTTCCCTTCCATTAGACTGGCAACCACGTTGAGTGGATTTCGATAGATGTGAATAAATTTAGATTTCGGGTAAGCCGCGCGTATCAGCAGAACGCCATAAACATTCTGCGGAGTTTTATCAAACCACCTGCCACTTGAATTATTCTGTAATTTTAGAAACTCAGCACCGTACCAGTCTGCCAAATCCTTTTTACTATTCACGGAAGCAAGCGCATCAAAGAATACATCGTCGGCTATGCCGTCAAGTTGGCGGTGCCTGGAAAATAACTTCTCGTTTCGATACTGCAGCTTAAACCTGAAGCTATCGAACGGATCGGCCCATCTGAAAAAGTGAGTTTCCTCGGGGCACTCGAGCCGGGGATGCAGGCGAAGGAGGTCTCGCAGTAACGTTGTACCAGACCTGGGGGACCCAATAATAAAGAATGGAGAATTATCCAGATCAGGCGATTTCGAAAACTTTACTGGAGAGAGCGAGGAGCTTTCTGTTTCCTGCTTAGATTGGAAAATAGACAGTAGATTGGAAAATTTTTGAAACACTGAAATTTGTTAACCTGACGAGTTTCTGTGTAATGACTGTTCAATCCACTAAAATGGAGAGTCACTCGTCACTTTTTATAGTTAACGCGATAATAACTCTGGAAAGAAACAAATCAACTTTACTGTTAAACAAAGTAGTTTCGCTCCAACAAGCCTACAAGAATCCGATTTCTTTTACAATAGAACATCCTATTAGTAGAACGCTAGAGGTGGTTGACAGCCATATTCTAATAGCATAGCGTGAGGTGGATGCAACGCAGATAACATGAGACGACTCTGTAATTCTGCGTTTTTAGTTCAACACCCACTTGATAGATTTAGACTCTGAAAGCTTGACTGAGAGTATGCCGGTGAAATAGTGGTTAAACCGAAATACGTACAGTGAAACTTCAAGGAATAACACTCAATGAAAGATACTGAAAAACTTAACGACGACGCAGAGGCTAATCATTCAAACAACCCTGTGCTCACAGTTGAGTTTCAGAACACGATAAAAGAAGTTGTAGAAGAAGTGGTGGAAGATACTGTCAAAGACGTGGTTAAGCGTACAGTAGAAGATGCCATGGCTGTCTTTCTGGATCAAATCAATGTAGAAAAAGTACAGAAAAAAAAGACCCCTGGGTTGTTAGACTCTCAGTTATGTGGGTGGTTTTCGAATGCAACGGATGAGTTACTCACCGGCTTCAAAATCGGACCAGAAGATACTGTAGTTGACGTAGGTTGTGGTAATGGCGCCCATCTCAAATTTTGCGGTAAGCGCGGGGCGGCACTGATCTGCATTGACCAAGACGAAACCGGATTAAAGAAAGTAGTAGCAGAACTTCGAAAGACCGAAGCGAGATCCGTAGAACATTATGTCAGTGACGGCAATCCGCTTCCCTTGGCTGATGGTTCAGTTAATCGTGTAATCTGCAATGAGGTGCTTGAGCATGTGGACGACCCTGTCGCATTCATTAATGAATTAGTTCGCATTGGATGTAGTGGCGCAAAGTATATGATGGGCGTTCCAGATCATATCAGTGAAGATGTGTTTAAAGAATTAGCTTGGCCAGGCTATTTTGAAAAGCCAAATCACGTAAGGATATTTCAACGAGAAGAATTTGATAAACTGGTAACGGATGCAGGTTTGATCATCGAACATAAACAATATTACGGCTTCTATTGGAGTATGTGGTGGTTTCTATTCTGGGCTCTCGATGTCGATTCTGATCCAGATGATGAGCCACTATTGAAGAGCTGGGCTAATACCTGGGATATATTACTCAAAAGCTATCAAGGGAAAAAAGTGAAACATGCCTTGGATAAGTTGGCTCCAAAGAGTCAAATTATCGTTGCTTATAAGCCGTAAGCTAATTTTATTATATTTTATTCCTCACACTAATTACTGAGAGGAAACTACCTTTTCCAAGAATTCACCCAGCCTTTTTGTCACTGTCGCATTGGAACAGTGCTGCTGTAAACGATCGATGGCTCGTTGAGACATTGTCGAATAGTCATCAGGACTTTCCTTAATTAATTGATAACTATTTTGAAACGCTTCGACAAGAGACATCCAACTTATTCGAGTTTGTAAACAACGATATCGACGGCGAGCATCGTGCTGCCAATGAGTGAGCTCGGCGCTACTCTTAATCACAAAGGCAACACTTTCATCGATATAGTCAGCCATGGCGGAATCACAGGGAGCGATTGCGGGTTTACCGCAAGACATAAATTCCATCAACGGTATGCACTGACCTTCTCCGTGAGAGGTATTTACATAGTACGAACTGGAACCAATCATCTTTTCATAGTCCTCATCCGATAAGTGACTGGAACAGGCAACAACGCGGCACTTAAACGGGCTAAGCTTATAGAGATAATTGATTAAATGTTTTTCAGATTCTTCTGCATCATTACTTACAAACTTCAATAGTAGAGTGGCATCCTCTACCGACTCGAACGCATAGCAAAACGCCGTGACCATGTCCTGCCAATTCTTGCGTCCATCCGCGGGATTAAAAACCGAAGTGTAGATTATGCCGTCTATCAAAGTATTGTTAATTTGCATGGCGACCAGAATACTCTCTATTTGACTGGAGTATTACTGTTAAGCGGCTTGCTGGCGATAATTAATTGGGATTTTGGTAGCGAATCATCAGGATTCTGGCGAATTTCAGCTCCATGCAGCAACCCCATCAGACTTTGCCGGTATTGTACTGAACTGTCGAGGGCGTGGTTTTGATGCACTACTTCACTCTCCATAGATGGCCAGGTATAGCTGTCGACCTTTCCCTGGGCTGCTACCCGACTAAGATATAGCCATAGGATCCAATAGAAAGACAGAGACTGATGCCGTTCAATGGTTAGGCCGGCGACCGTAACCAGGTGCTTGAAGTCCGCCATCGAATAGATCTGTAAATTATCTGATTTCTTTATGCCATTGGACTGGTCTATGGTTTGCAGGTTCAAGCCGCTGTCACCCTCAGGCACACTGAGCAGATACCTGGCCCCTGGCCGTCCCAATCTTACCGCTTCCTTTAGAGCAGTTAGGGGGTCAATCTCATGCTGTAGAGATTCCAGGAGAATAATCTTCGAAGCGCTTGCATTCGCGAGCGGAATCGCGCCATCGGGCTCCGTCAAAAAAGCGCGGAAATAAAAGGCATTGGTCTTCTGAAGTTGGTTCACAAGATTGGTCAGGCGAGTCCGACCGCTCCCACAAATTAGCATCTGAACCCTCAGACCTGCACAGAAGAACGTAGCTTCTTCAACGCCGCAGCCAATATCGAGCACGATATCATCGTCCTCGATTAAGAATCCAGTAAATAGTTCTCTGGACTCTTTATCGAACCATCCAGCTGCTCGTGCCTCGTAATTCGCCCTATCGAGCCAGTCTCGAAAGTTTGAGCGGTGATCTGAAACTGATTGCAAATTCTTGCAGGGTTCTTCAAGCATGGCAGCGTGTACAGCAGAGTGTTGGAAGAAATGGTTTAGTTTCTCCTTCACCACCTGTACCGAGCAGTGTGACTGCAACTTGGCTCGCGCAGCAGTAGCCATATCTTTGTATCCCTGCGGATCCTCTTTCCTGAGCGCATAGCTTTTCGAAAATGCATCACGCAGAGATTGCCAATTGATCCGATAACGCCGCGTACGATAGGCCGCACGTGGATCGTGCGGAAAGCGCGCCGCCTCCTTGGAACAATCAACAATGAAGGCCACGTCGGGGTTTATATAATCTTCCATGCCGGTATTTCTTGGAGCAATTGCCGGGATAGCCGCAGACATGAATTCCATTAAAGGTAGACACTGCCCCTCGCCGTGGGACGCATTGACAATATAGGTGGTTGCTTCAATTAGTTTGGCGAAGCATGTTTCATCAATATAGCCATCAATTACAATCACGCGACATTGAAAAGTAGTCAGTTGATAGAGTCTGTGAATTAGATCGAGC
>JADFOC010000159.1 GCA_022563075.1 Pseudomonadota bacterium | reverse complement strand
CGAGTGCTCGATTTGTTGCCGACACCACACGCACATTAACCTGCATGGTCTTGTCGTCACCGACGCGTTCAAATTCATTTTCCTGCAGCGCCCGCAGAAGTTTTCCCTGTTGTGCTAAAGGAATCTCACCCACCTCGTCCAGAAACAGGGTGCCACCGTCGGCAAGCTGTAAGCGACCTATCCGGTCCTGGTGCGCCCCGGTAAAAGATCCTTTCACATGACCAAAGAATTCACTTTCGAAAAGCTCGGTTGGAATGGAGGCGCAGTTTACCTTGACCATGGGTTTGTCGGCCCGGTCGCTCTGGCAGTGGATGGCCCGGGCGATCATCTCCTTGCCCACTCCGGATTCTCCCAGAATCAACACACTGGCCGGTGTCCGCGCGACCGCCTCGACCTGACTAAGCGTCCTTTTTAGCGCCTCACTCTCTCCGATAATTTCACCAAAATTTCCCGCCGTGTTGACCTCGTCTCTCAGATAGTCACGTTCGAGTTCCAATTTCTCTTTAAGCTGCTGAATTTCTTCGTAGGCTAACTCACGTTGCCTTTCGATTTCCTTGCGATCGGATACATCTCTAAACACTACCACCGCACCAATCGGTTCCCCAGCTCGCATCATCGGCGTGCTGGTGTACTCCACCGGTATCGAAGAACCATCTCGATGCCAGAACACCTCGTTTTCAACCCGGTGTATTTCCCCGTCGGTGAGCGCAGCGTAGATGGGACACTGTTCGCGTGGATAAATACTGCCATCGGCATGGGAATGATGATGCACCTCATGGGCGGACTTACCCGATACATCTTCGCCTTTCCAGCCGAGAATAGCTTCCGCCGCCGCATTGCTAAAGGTAATCAGACCATCGCTATCGAGACCATAGATGCCTTCACCGGCACTGTCGAGGATCAACTGATAGTGCGTTCGCAGTTGCACGAGTTCCTCCGAAGCGTCAGCAATCCGATTAATATCTGTGGCGACTAATAGCAGGCAGGGCTTCCCGGTGTCGGTGTCGAAAGTTCGCCAGGCGGAGATAGTAGCCGGGACTGGACCTTCCGGCATCTTCAGGTCTACTCGCGCCTCCACCACTTGCGTATCCTGGTCGATCACATGTTCCAACTGAGTCTCCAGCACGGAGTTGCTGTCCAGATCGATCAATTGTGCCAACGAAATATCAAGCTCCTGTTCCGAACTCAGATGGGTTCGTTCACGCCAGGCAGTGCTCAAGCCGCAACAAGTAAAGTCAGCGTCCAACATCAGTATCAGGGCGGGTGATTGATGCAAGGCCTCCTCGAAGTGAGATTCCATAGAAATAATTCCTCAAAATATTGAGGATTAGACCACAAAATCTTGTGGACCACAAATTATTGTGGTCATGTGAATTATGTTAAGTCATTGAAAGTATTAAATATTTCGAGTTGGCACGGTCGCTGCAATAGGATCACTGTAACAAGAGGCGTGTAAGCAGGAACCAAAATTTAACCAGAAATTCGCAGCAGGAGAATTCTTATGAACAACTTTGACGGAGCAGTCGATTTCGAAGCGGCCGACCTGGCTACCGACTCAATCACTGGAATTTATGATTCGGCACCAGCCTTTGAGCCAGCCCGCTGCCAGGATGAGTACCCATCATTCGAATTCGAAGCGATGACAGAGGTGCCACACGCACTATCAGCTTTTATTTCTCACCAACACACGTTCGATCTTTAAGAGAACAGAACAATGACGAAGCCACCAATCCCTCCGTTTACCAATGAATCTGCCCTGGTGAAAGTTCAAGCGGCGGAGGATGCATGGAATTCACGCGACCCGGACCGGGTCGCGCAGGCTTATTCCGTCGATTCGGTTTGGAGAAATCGAGATCAGTTCTTCGAAGGCCGCGAGGCAATCAAGCAGTTTCTCGAAAATAAATGGGCTAAGGAACTTCACTACAAACTCATGAAAGAGCTTTGGGCCTACAACGACAATCGCATATCGGTACGCTTCGAGTACGAATGGCAGCATGCCGAGAATGGCCAGTGGTTTAGAACTCACGGCAACGAGCATTGGGAGTTCGATGATGACGGCTACATGTGTCGTCGCGACATGAGCGCCAACGACATTCCGATCAGTTGCGGCGAGCGCCGCATCGGTCAGATCCAATCCAAAAATTGTTAATCAACCTACAAAGAGCAACCATCATGAAATCCTATTTGAAAATTATCAGCACACTTTTAATCATCAGCGGTCCCGCAGCACATGCGCAACTTCCAGATCCGGGCATGGAAATAGTTCCGGGTCGAACCGCGGCGGTTCCTGAGGTTTCCTACCGATCTATCGAAATTGAGGGACTGGACATTTTTTACCGTGAAGCTGGCAACCCTGAGCGGCCTACTCTTGTGCTGTTACATGGATTCCCAACTTCTTCGCATATGTTTCGAGCATTGATTCCTGCTCTAGCCGATGACTTTCATCTGGTGGCACCCGACTACCCGGGTTACGGCTTTAGCGCCATGCCCAGCGTGACGGAATTTGAATATTCATTCGACAATATTGCTCGCCTCATGGGCAAGTTTATTGATGCAGTAGACATCGATGAATATAGCCTCTATCTGATGGACTATGGCGCCCCGATTGGCTATCGCCTTGCTGCCGCACAGCCCGAACGTATTCAGGCGCTGATTGTTCAGAATGGAAATGCCTACATGGAAGGCATCGACAACGATTTCTGGGAACCCATTCGGGCTTATTGGAAAGACCGGGATGCTGTGAATGTAGGTTTGGACAATAACTGGTGGATAAATGTGAAGGCTGCATATCAGCAGCCCGAGATGACCAATGATCAGGCGCTGCGGTTTCTGTTGACGCTGGATGCGACCAAATGGCAGTACACCAACGGCGTGAAAAATCTTGAGTCCATAAGCCCCGACACATGGGCTCATGTGCAACCACTGCTGGACCGTGAAGGTAACCAGGAGATTCAACTACAAATGTTTTACAGCTATGGATCCAATCCACCGCTGTACCCCGCCTGGCAACAATATTTCCGCGACTACCAACCGCCTACTCTGATTGTATGGGGTGAAAATGATGAGATATTTCCCGCCGCCGGTGCCGAGCCTTACAAGCGAGATCTCAAGGATATTGAGATCCACTTGATAGACACCGGACATTTCGCCCTGGAATCCCACGGTGCGGAAATCGCGGAACTGATGCGTGACTTCCTGAACCGCAAGCTCGTGAATTCAGCCGCGTCGGCAGACTAAGCCCAAGAAAAAATAGCGAATAAATCAGCCAGCCTACTGGAGAAGATAATGCAAACGGTTGAATTCTTTAAGCTCACTCGACGATACAGGCTCTCCTCCCTTGACTTGCCAATGCGAAAAGCTGTGGCGTACCTACGCATCGTATTGGCAAGTTTTTTTATCCTGGCTTCGATCACTGCACCGGTTTACGCAGGCACTGGCAATGATCCATTTGAGAAAGTGAACCGCATGACCTACAAATTTAATCAGGCGTTGGACGCGACTTTTTTCAAACCAGCGGCAAAGGTATATGGAAAGTTTACTCCTGCATTCGCGAAGAAAGGGATAAGAAATTTTTTTCGCAATCTGGATGACGTTCGAGTCATCTTCAATGAAGTGTTGCAATTAAAATTCGGTCACGCCGCGTCGGACATTGGAAGACTTGCGGTGAATAGCACTCTGGGTTTGGGCGGATTTATTGATGTTGCCGGACCGGCATTCAAACTGGAAAAACACAATGAAGATTTTGGTCAAACCCTCGCTTTCTGGAATGTGGAATCTGGCCCGTATCTAGTACTGCCATTTTTTGGACCCGGCACCCTACGTGACTCAAGCAGCCTTCTAGTTGATTCACTGGTACATCCTATTCCCAACACCGAGCACGTAGAGACTCGCAATAGTCTACTTGCTTCGGATGTCATTGACTTCAGGGAAGCCATATTGGGATTTGATGAATTGATTACCGGAGATGAATATCTGTTTGTTCGGGAATGGTATTTGCAACACCGCGAGTACCTGAACAGTGATGGAAGGGTAGAAGTGAGTTTTGTTGAGTTGTAAATAGTGCTCAATAGTAGGTACGCATACGAGTATCACGTCATGTTAGAAAGAAGGAGAGTAAGATGACACACCGATTTGCAGAAACTGTTTTTACAGAGAGTGTAAAGGCACAGCAGAAAGTATATGGCTCGCTAGAACATAATCAAAATCTCCAAGCCAGCTTTGGACCTAACGATGAGCTGAGACCCAGAGAAGCTGAATTCATAGCGAAACGTGACTCATTCTATCTGGCGACAGTCAGCGAAACAGATTGGCCTTATGTACAACACAGAGGTGGTCCGCCTGGTTTCCTTAAAGTCCTGGGTCCAAAGCTACTTGCCTATGCCGATTTCCGCGGTAACACACAACTGGTAAGTGCCGGCAATCTATCAGTCAACGATCGCTGCTCGCTGATCCTGATGGACTACCCAAATCGGCGTCGCCTTAAAATACTTGGCAGAATTCGCGTGGAGAATGCCGCAGACATTGCAGAAGAAATACTGACCAGGATTGCCATGCCTGACTACGGCGCCGTGATAGAGCGGATTTTCTTGATAGACCTGATCGCTTTCGACTGGAACTGTCCTCAACACATTACCAGGCGCTTCACAGAAGCCGAGTTTTTAGAAATGTCAAAGTCATTGCATAGCAACTAGGGGACTTATTGTGACTAACCCGCTCGGCATAAAAAATCTTTCTCTGTATCACTACCAGAGCTGCCCTTTTTGTGGTGCGACCAGAGAAGTGATCGATCAACTTGGCTTGAACATAGAACTGCGAAATATTCACCTGCAAGCTGAACATCTTGCGGAACTTGTCAGGGAAGGTGGCAAGCCTCAGGTTCCCTGTCTTCGATTCGAACAGGAAAACGGGCGAATCCATTGGCTTTATGAGTCCAGGTACATCATCCAGGCACTGCGCGAGTACGCAGGTCTATTACAGAACGCCGCCTAAAAAATAAGGAACAGATCATGAAAAAAATAGAAGTTGAAATTGCAATAATAGGCTCTGGAACTGCCGGAATGGGCGCCTATCGCGCCGCGAAAAAACACACCGACAGTGTATTGATGATCGAGGGCGGTGAGTATGGAACAACCTGCGCACGAGTTGGCTGCATGCCCAGCAAGCTTCTAATTGCCGCCGCGGAAGCCGCACACAATGCGCAGCGTACCCAACTATTCGGCATCGACGTGGAAAAGGTCAGCATCGACGGCAAAGCCGTAATGCAACGAGTGCGTCGAGAACGTGATCGCTTTGTCGGCTTCGTGTTAGAGGCGGTGGAAGGGTTTGACGACGAAAACAAAATCAAAGGATATGCAAAATTCAAAGACGACCATACCCTTATTATCGATGATCACACGGAAATAAAAGCCGATCGTATAGTAATCGCCACCGGGTCCCGCCCAGTCTATCCACCCCATTTCGCCGAAGCCGGCGATCGATTATTGGTCAATGATGATATTTTTGAACTGGAAGACTTGCCAGAATCGATTGCGGTATTTGGACCCGGCGTGATTGGCTTGGAGTTAGGTCAGGCCCTGAGCCGGCTAGGCGTAGCGGTAAAAGTTTTTGGTCGAGGTGGCGCGCTGGCGACACTACGCGATCCCGAAATACGCGCCTATGCCGAAAAAACTTTCGGCGAAGAATTCTATTTGGACCCAGATGCCGACGTGTCCAAAATTCGCAAGATCGAGAATGGCGTCGAGATAAGCTACGTCAATAAGTCTGGCGATAAGCTAACCGAAGTTTTCTCCTACCTATTGGCGGCAACCGGGCGTCGTCCCAATGTGGACGAGCTGGGCTTGGAAAATACCAACCTGCAACTGGATGAGCACGGTGTCCCTGTGTTCGATCGTTATACCTTACAAGCCAACCCCGAGCATATTTTTATTGCTGGCGATGCCAGTAACGATATCCCGCTGCTGCATGAAGCCGCCGATGAAGGTCGCATCGCGGGGGACAATGCTGGCAATTTTCCAGATATCAGGGCTAGTTCGCGGCGGGCAGCTCTCGGCATTGTTTTCACCGATCCACAGATAGCCAATATTGGACTGAGTATTCCCGAGATACAAGAGCGCGGCGACGACTGCTATGCCGTTGGCGAAGTGGACTTCGAAGGACAGGGTCGCAGTCGCGTCATCGGCAAGAACAAAGGGTTATTAAAAGTCTATGCCGAACAGGGAACAGGACTTTTTCTGGGTGCTGAAATGTTTGGTCCCGCGGCCGAACACATCGGTCAACATCAAGCACAGCCGGTTGTGGCCGGGCTGCGGGTGCTTCAGCAGAAGCATGCCATTCCGCTCTACGCGAATTCGGCCACGTCGGAGGCGATTACGCAGTTTCCTCGAAACGAGTCGCTATCCTGGAAGATCTTCTCCACCGGTTCGCCATTCATGATCGGGACACTTTCGATCGAACCGTTTTCGGTGCCGCACGACGCGTATGATCCCGTTGGCTTTGTCGTCAGCGACGGCGCCAGCCGCTGCG
>JADFOC010000158.1 GCA_022563075.1 Pseudomonadota bacterium | reverse complement strand
GACGGTCCGATCCAAGCCAACCAGCTACTCAAGGTCGTCGAGGAGTAGTCTCCACCGGTGTTCCGGCAACACCTGGTTGCGATCGTTCTGATAGGCGGCATCGCGGGATGTGACCGCGGCGCGACGAACGTCGCATCACCCGCCAATCCGACACGACCCCGCCAAGGCGAGCCGTTGCGTGTCCGCATGACCGGCCGCGATTTCAAGTGGCATCTCCGCTACCCTGGACCCGACCGCCAACTCGACACGGCCGACGACGTTCTCGCGCAACGACACCTGCACGTGCCCACGGACACCGCCGTCGAGATCGAGCTGCGCAGCGACGATAACCCTTTCGTGAAAGGGGAGGAGAATCTTTCTCAGAGGCAGATCGCACGCAAGAGAAGAATTAAGAAGAATCGAAAGCTACGAAACATTAAATAATTTCTATGACCGTAACAATCGAACACATCAAACAAGCTGCCGAGCGACTAGACGGTGTCGTCAAGAAGACACCGCTGTTAACCTGTTTTCAACTTAACCAGTATTTGGCTGCCGAGGTACACATCAAGCCGGAGTGTCTGCAACACATCGGGGCCTTTAAATTTCGCGGAGCATACAATCGGTTAAGGCAGCTGAGTGACGCAGAAAGGGCCTTGGGGGTAGTGGCGTTTTCCTCTGGCAATCACGCGCAGGGAGTCGCCTATGCCGCGCAGTTGTTAAACATGCCGGCGACAATAGTGATGCCGCAAGATGCGCCGGCGATCAAATTGGAGGGCACCCAAAAACTGGGTGCTACTATTCGCTTGTATGACCGTCACAGCGAGTCTCGGGAAGATATTGCCGCGGATATGGCCGAGCAAACCGGCGCCACGCTGGTGCCGGCCTTCGACGATGAGGACATCATTGCCGGACAGGGAACCTGTGGCTTGGAACTCATGCAACAACTGCGCGAATTTGCTAAGACGCCAGATAAGGTGCTGTCTCCATGCGGTGGCGGTGGCTTGTTGGCGGGTGTGTCGACGGCGGTAAAGGCTGCCAATGCAACGACGCAGGTCTATGGTGTAGAACCAGAAAAATTTGATGACCATTTCCTCTCAAACAAAGCAGGAAAGAGAATCAAAATAGCTGGCACCGCTGCCACCATGTGCGACGCCTTGATGGCTACTACCCCGGGCGAAATTACCTGGTCGATTAACCGCAAGACGGTGGATGACTATCTGGTGGTGTCTGAAGACGATGTTGCCTATGCGGTGAGTTTCGCTTTCAGGTATTTGAAACTGGTGGTAGAACCCGGTGGCGCAGTGGCCCTGGCGGCGCTGTTGCGTAAAAAGATAGATGTAGCGGGGGACACGGTGGTCATCATTCTCTCTGGCGGCAATATCGACCGGGAGACATTGGCACAGTGTCTTGAAAAATACCCTTCGCCGTAGCAGATTATGTGCGTGATCGCTAACGCTTACTAACTAATAATGGATAAATAATGAAAAATCCAAATCCTCTTGTTCTCAAACTAATTACGCTTATCTTTTTCTTTTCGATGTCAATTGCAGTTGCACAACCATCTGATGATTGTGTTGAAACTCTACAGTGTGAATCTTCCTGGGTTGGCATGTCAGACGCCGAGCGCGCCAGTGTTTTTGAGTTTGCTGAAGACTACAAAGCCTTTATACATCGTGCGCGCACCGAACTCACCTTCGTAACAGAGGCAGTCGCTTTCGCCGAAGCGAATGGTTTCACCGAGCTTACGGGGTCGACTGTGCTGATACCGGGCACTAGAATCTATGAGGTGAATAGAGATAGAGCCATTAGCCTGCTGGTCATCGGTGAGCAATCCCTGCGAGAGGGGTTTCATATAATCGGGGCTCACATCGATTCACCACATCTGGATTTGAAGGGTCGACCACTGTATCAGGACAGCGAATTTGCCTTGTTCCAGACTAACAATCACGGCGGTATTAAATATCATCAATGGACTAATTTGCCACTGGCATTGCTGGGAAGAATAGACCAGAAGGATGGTACTACCATAGCCGTCTCCATCGGATTGGATGCAGATGATCCGATTTTTATGATCCCTGAGTTATCGCCGCATGTAGATCGCGGTCGAGGTTCGCGTAGCCTGGATGATTTTATCGGGCCAGAAGACCTGGATCCGGTAGTGGGTCACATTCCAAATCAGGAGTCCGATGGCGACGTGGTAGACCGGGTCTTAGCCTATCTCGATCGGGAATACGGAGTGACTCGAGCCGATCTGGTGTCTGCCGAATTGGCCCTGGTTCCTGCAGGAGCGCCAAGAGACATGGGCTTTGATCGCGGCCTGATCGCCGCCTATGGTCAGGACGATCGACTGGCTTCCTATACCACGCTGCGGGCCATCGCGGCAGTGCCACGACCACAGAAAACCACGATGGCCTATCTTGTAGACAATGAGGAAGTAGGTAATCGCAATAATACGGGAGCCAGATCCGAACACTTCGCCGATCTACTGTCCCGATTGCTCTATTCAGAGCTGGGCAGTGAATATCGGGAACCTCTGTTCAGGAGGGCTCTGCGCCACACAAGATTCATCTCTATCGACGTGAATCCAGGGGTGAATCCGATGAATCCCGGTGCCTGGGAACTGGGCAATGCGCCCAAGCTTGGTTACGGTGTAAACCTGAAACTTTATGGACAGGGGAATAACGCGAATTCGGAATTTATCGCTTGGACCCGTCACTTGCTCGACAGCAATAACATTCCGTGGCAAACCAGTACTTACAAAGTAGGTAGTGCCGGCGGCGGCACCATCGGCGGGGAGTTCTCGCGCCAGAATATCGAGGTAATCGATTTTGGGGTTCCGCTACTGTCGATTCATACTCCGTTTGCGGTGAGTTCCAAGGTGGATGTGTATAACCTGTATCGGGCTGCTCGGGCTTTCTATGCGTTTGACGAGTAGCTAGAGGGAATAAAAGGTGTCTGATCAAATTTATTACCAGGACCTGGGAAACGGCATTACCTGTATCGACACCATGCTGCACCGCCCTGGATTGGCGGCCTGTTACCTAATCGAACATGATGGCATGGCTGGGTTTATCGATACCGGCACCAACAATTCCGTGCCCATCCTACTGGAGGTATTGAAGCGCAAGCGCATCGCCCTGGAAAATGTTGCCTACGTGATGCCAACTCACGTACATCTGGACCATGCGGGCGGTGCAGGCGGCTTGATGCAGCATTTGCCTAATGCCACGTTGCTGATGCATCCGCGCGGCGCTCGCCATATGATCGATCCTGAGAAATTGGAGCAGGGCTCATTGGCAGTTTACGGTGAGGCAGCATTTGGCAGGATGTTCGGAAGATTAGTGCCAGTGGAGGCAGAACGAATACAGATAGCCGAAGACGGATTCGAATTGGATTTTAATGGACGGAAATTGGTATTTCTCGATTCGCCGGGTCATGCCAGGCATCACTACTGTGTCTACGATGAGCAGAGTGAGGGCTTGTTCACCGGCGACACCTTTGGTGCCAGTTATCCCGAATTAAATGGCGGCCGGGCGCGGTTTATTTTTCCGCCGAGTACGCCAGTGCAGTTCGATCCATCGACATGGCCGCTAACGCTTGATCGGCTGATGTCATTTAACCCCAAAAGAATCTATGTAACTCACTTCGGCATGCACGAGCAGGTGGAATTACTGCAAGCATCTTTGAAAATTTCGATCCGCGACTATGCGGACACCGCCAAAGAATTTAGCACCGCAGAAAATCGCAGCGAAAAAATTGCACAATCAATCCTGCAATCCAGTATTAACTACCTGCTGGATCAGCAATGCGGCGTCGATGTGGCAACGATTCGCTCGCTAATAGCCCAGGATATGGAACTCAACGCACAGGGTCTGGACCACTGGCTCAGCACTCTCCAGCTAAGATAACTAATAAAGGTCAGGGAAATAATTAGGGCCAGTGTCGAATTCACCAGCTGCCATAATTCGACAATCACCCTAATTATTATTATTATTCTTAGACACGGAATTTTCTGGCGATAGCCAACTAATTATCAATCCAAAGAGAGAAGAAATAATGATTGCCTATACCACGATTGGCACCAGCGACCTGGATAAAGCCTGTGCCTTCTACGACGCCCTGTTATCCGAGATAGGCTGCAAGCAGCTGTTCGGCATGGACCGCATTAAGTTCTATGGCAAGAGCACCAACGAGCCCATGCTCGCCATCTGCATCCCCTATAACGAGGAGGCGCATAACTGCGGCAACGGCAACATGATCGCTATTCCGGTGGACGGGATCGAGATGATCACCAAGCTCCACGCGAAAGCGATCGAACTCGGCGCCACGGACGAAGGCGCGCCGGGGGAACGCATCCCGGGCATGTTCACCGGCGCCTACGTGCGTGATCTCGACGGCAACAAGCTCTGCTTCATGGAAATGAAGCTGGGCTGAGAGGCTATTGACAGAGTCAGTGTCGAATTCACCAGATGCCACAATTCGACACTGACCTTAATTATCCCTGGTCAGATCGCCGTAGCGAAAATTACTCCGTCCCTTCCGCGGCGGCAGCCATTCGTTCTTCCTGGCGTGCGCCACGCAGCATATTTGCCATTCCGTAGTTGCCTGCGTGGCAAGCGTATTCGTACAGCAGCCCATCCACCTTGGATATGGGTACTATCGCCGTGATCTTGTCGGTGAAAGTACTCGGGTCTTCGATGGTGAATTCGTACCCGGTGGTGTACCGACCCACTCGAGTAAAGCGCTCGCTAAGAAACTTGTCATAAGAAGTCCCGTAGGCAGACGGCGGAAAACTCTGGGTCAGGCCATTGAAGTTTTTGGTTTCGACTACCAGGGTATCGCCCTCCCAATAGCCTCGTGAATCACCGGCCCATAAGAGGATGCCATCATCGAGTTGGGGTCTGTGATTCAGCGGCACAATCCTCGCGTCGTGGACCATTTCGGTCATGCTGACGACGGTGTCTCTGCTCTGGAAGAACTGCACATTCGTGTTGTAGCCGCTAGGAAGGAGTGGAGGCCCGGGGTTAAATCCGATGACGCAGCGCTACGACAAGCCACGGTCTTCCGGACCGTCTTTGGCGAGACCTCCAAACAGGGCGCGCAGCGGACGCTCTCCCGGGATATCCTCGCCCAGGCTACCCACTTGGTGGTAGGCACCCTCGACTACCGGTGGCAACCTGCCATTCACCGGATAAGTGATGAGTGAAGTGCGCAGGTTGTGACCAATGCCGGCACTCTCGTACCAGAAAGAATTGTATCCACCCACACCATCGCCACTGTCGACCCTCTTCTCAAAAATCTCTATGCGCTGCGCTTCATTCTCGGCGACTTCTTCGGCGCTTAGATATTCTCTGTCCGCATACTGCTCGGGTCGTTGCATCGGGGTATGCGAGGCAAAATTTCAAACTCCCTGGAAGTCAGGTTGACCGTATTCGGTGCGTGGAACCGTGTAATCAGAGCCGGGCTGGGCTATGGCTAATCCAGGCCCCACGGCAGATAGTACCAACACAAGAACTAACGGTGATTTCACTCCCAGAGCTTGACTGCCTTAGGTTAATAATTCAGTCCTAACTACACTGAGATTCAATAGTTGAATCTTAGCGGCAAATAATTTTGCTCCAATCTCATATTTGCGCTTAAATCAGCCCTCGAAGAATAAAAAACCTGCAGTCAATCACTATCTTGTTAAAAACGGAGTTCTACATGATATCCAAGAAACTAACAGCTAGCTTGGCATTTGCTTTGCTTGCCAGCACCACTTTCGCGGCTGGCCCGGCGGCCGATATCGATGATCTGGCCTGGATGACAGGAAATTGGGTGGGCAACTTAGGTCCCAATACCCTCGAAGAAAACTGGATCTTACCGACCGGTGGCTCCATTGCCTCGATGGTTAGAATGACTGGCAACGGCGGCACCAGCATGTTCGAAGTAATTACCATCGAAGAGAAAGACGGCTCGCTGGAATTGCATATTCAACAATGGGACGCTGGTTTTGTACCAAGAACTGCTGCGGCGCAAGTCATGGCACTGGAGGAGATCGGTGAGAATAGGGTGTTGTTCCGCGCTGTCTCTGAAGGTGGCATGGTAACGTTGGCGTATAGTCGACCAACTCCGGATTCTTTCAATATCGATATTGAAAATGCCGCTGGTAATAAATTTCAAATCCCATTGAAAGCTCGTTAAGCCCCTGCTGACACAGATAATTAATTAGAATAAAAAGAAAACGAAGAGGTGAGGGAATTTGACTCTTCGTTTTTATTTCTAAGCTGGTGAATCTGCCTGGCATGTCTCAGGCCGAGGAGTCCAATAAACAAGCCTGATCTGTTGCTCTTGATTAGGTTGGAAATATTCGCCGAATGCTTGCTGGTGTCCTAAATATCTGCACGCCTTCTCCTGGCGAGGATCACGGAAAATTTGCAATAGGGATTTTAAATATAAACAAATAGCTAGGCGCGCAGAGACAGAAGCGCGGAGATATTCTTCAACAAAGAGGTTGGTAACATGGATCGACGACTATTCATTCGGGGTGCCGCCAGTTTTGGTGCATGGTTAACACTGC
>JADFOC010000157.1 GCA_022563075.1 Pseudomonadota bacterium | reverse complement strand
ATCAAGGACAACGTTGTCGAGCTTGGTATCTGGTTTCACCCCGAAGGATTTGAAGAACAGGGCAAGGTCTATAAACAGGACCTGAAGCTCTACCAGATCAGCCTGCAGGACGATCTGATCATCGAACCCAATGGTTACACCATGACCCAGGGATTCCATTCCTTCGATCACCCGGTACGTATCGACAGCTTCCAGCCCCACGGTCATCTGCGCATGAATGCCGCGTCGCTGGAAATTTTCTATCCGGCAACGGGCCGCACCGAGCAGATCAGTCAAATTTCCCACTGGAGCGCCATCTGGCATCACAGTCATATCTATGCGAGCGACAGTGCCCCCCTGCTACCCGCTGGCGCGGTACTGGTGCTGAAGCAGTGGTATGACAATACCGCCGCCAACCCGAACAATCCCGATCCCGATCAGTGGGTATTTGGCGGCAGCCGCACGGCGGACGAGATGACCCACGCCTGGCTCGCCATTACTCACCTCGACGAGGAAGGCTATGCCAGACTCGTGGCCGAGCGTAAACAAAAACAAGAGCGCTCACTGGCTGGATCTGATTAACCACAGCAACGGCTATTGGTATTCAAGCAAGAAACTAGCAGAAGCATCTAAGATAAAGGTCGGAGAGATTAAACCTCCGGCCTTGTTTGTGCCGGGCTGATAAAAACTGCCCTAATTCTCTCTTCGCCATCACCGCCTAAATCGTTCTGTTATTGCCGGTTGTTTTTCACTATCCTTACAGGCGGCGAATTGTTCAATGGAGGATGCGACCTAATGAAAACCAGGCGTGAAGTATTGCAGGGCTTAATCATCTCCATCGGTGGCGCATCGATGCTGACCGCATGCGGTAATGTCGCCGAAGTCATTGCGTCAGACACCGGGGCGCAAGCTCTGGGTTTCTATAGTGATCAAGAACTGGCGCTAGTCGCACGCATCAGCGATCTGCTGATACCAAGAACAGAAACCCCGGGCGCACTGGATGTTAACGTACCAGGTTTCCTGGACGGCTTGATGTCGCAATGGGCAGACTCCAATACGCAACAAACCCACCACCGGTTATTGGCATCACTGGGGCAAATGCTGGGTGACGATTTCGTGACAGCAACTGCCGAGGCGGCGGAGCAAACACTGCAAGAGTTGGATACCCGCGCCTTCGAAGGTGGCTCCCAGTATCGAGGCTACCGGTCTCTGAAGGGCCTGATCACCCAGTCCTACTTCGCCACCGAAGCAGGTGCGCTGGAAGAACAACACTGGGTGGCGAGTCCCGGTCGTTGGGATCCCTGTGTCGATATCACCTAGGGCACGCGTGGTTAGTCGTTAATGAAACATTGTTCAGGGGGAAATAGCATTGGCAGATTTTGATGCGATCGTCATCGGCTCCGGTATGAGTGGAGGCTGGAGCGCCAAGGAATTGGCCGAACGCGGCCTCAAGGTTCTGGTGCTGGAGAGGGGTAACGAGATTCTACCGGAACGAGACTATTCCGATCAGATCCCCCCCTGGGAACGTCCCAACCTGGATCGCGTGGCGCAAGACGAAATCGCACAACACTACCCCAAGCAATACGGCGGTGTGGCCTACGCGATCAAGGAAACCACCAAGCGTTTCTGGGTGAAAGACGATGAGCATCCCTATGCAGAAGCGCCGGGCACCAGTTACGACTGGCTGCGGGGCTATCATACTGGCGGGCGTTCGATCATGTGGAGTCGTCAGACCTATCGCCTGGGCCCACAGGATTTTACCGCGAACAAGCTGGACGGTCATGGTGTCGACTGGCCGGTGCGCTATGACGACCTGGTGCCCTGGTATGAACATGTGGAAAAATTTGCCGGTATTGCCGGCAGTGAAGAAGGCCTGCCGCAATTACCCGACAGCGTATTTCAACCGGCGTTCGCGCTGACCTGTGCCGAACAGGAATTTAAGACGCGAGTAGAATCTGCCTTCCCCGGTCGTAACGTCATCCCCGCCCGGGTTGCACACCTTACCCAGGCCACCGCCGAACAACGGGCGCTGGGCCGCTCAAATTGCCAGGCGCGCAATGTCTGTCATCACGGCTGTGTCTACAAAGCCTATTTCTCATCCTTGAATGCAACCCTGCCGGCGGCCGAACGCACCGGTAATTACACCATTGTGCATAACGCCATCGTGCGCTCGATCGAATACGATGCGGCCGCACAGCGGGTGATCGGTGTCAGAATAATCGACGCCCAAACCAATGAGACGCGCTTCTACTCGTCCCGACTGATATTTCTCAACGCCTCTACCAACGCATCGGCGATGATCCTGCTGCAATCTAAATCTACCGCCTTTCCCGATGGTCTCGCCAACAGCTCCGATCAAGTTGGCCGTAACCTGATGGACCATGTCAGTGGCGCCGGCGCCAGTGGCCTGATCGGTGGCTTCGATAACAAGACGGTATTCGGTCGTCGTCCTGGCGGCATCTACATTCCACGCTACGCCAATATTACCGAACACGACAAACCCTACATCCGCGGCTTTGGTTATCAAGGCTCAGCCACACCGCTGGGTAATGCCGGCGGTCAGATTCCAGGTATCGGTCGTAAGTTCAAGGAATCTCACCGCGCTCCCGGCCCGTGGCGAATCTCTATCGGCGCTTTCGGCGAACATCTTCCCAACCCGGATAATCGAGTCACCCTGCACCCAACTCGTCGTGATAAGTGGGGCAATCCGGTGGCGCTGTTCAACGTACGCTACGGTGAGAACGAGCGCATCATGCTGGAAGAAGCGAGAAAGGATGCGGTGGCCATGTTAGAAGCGGCAGGCTGCACCCAGATCAACTCGTCGCCGGTAACCCTGACTAAACCGGGCAATCGAATCCATGAGATGGGGAGTGCCCGTATGGGAAGAGACCCGACTACTTCGGTGTTAAACGGTTGGTGTCAGGCCCACGACGTCCCCAATTTATTTATAACCGATGGATCATTTATGACCTCGTCGGCCTGTCAGAATCCATCGCTGACTTACATGGCCTTCACCGTCCGGGCGGTCAACTATGCGGTCGATCTGTTGGCGGAAGGTCGACTCTAAAACAGACTGCATGAACCAAAAAAAGAGGAACTGAATTGGTTCAGTCCCTCTTTTCTTTTCGGTTTATGCGACAAAGTTTAGTTCGGAGCGCTCATGGTCATGTTGTGCTGCATGTCCATGGCAGAGCGAGATCGATTGCGCTCGGACACGGTCAATTCACCAATCGCCGGCCCGCCCTGGTTATAGATACCACCGCGAAGTACCGCCGACAGGTACTCAATGCTTGCGACTATATTGCTTTCTTTATTGGTGAATTCGGCCACGGCAACATCGATGGCGGCATCCCGATTCTCCAGATTGGGGTAGGCAATGATGTCAGCGATTACAAACTCCAGGGTATTTAAATTATCGATGATGATAGCGGCCTGCGGTGACTGGCTGTAAAGCTGAGGTGCGATAGCCGGCACGCTGGGCATCTCGCTGGGGGTTGGAAACATTGACATGCCGGTATCGGAACCGACTTTTTTCCAATAACGATCCAACGTGATATCCACGCTGTTGGCAAACTGGCTGTCTACCTGTCCCAATATGATGGCTTCCAGCGAGGCCAATTGCAGCCATTGATTGGCCCATGATAATCCGCTGAGCTTGGGAAAGGCTGACCTGAAAGCATCTACATAGTCATGCGCCAGCCACAGCGCCGCACTCTTGGGCAGCGCGGAGACTGAATTGAGATTGTCCGCCAGGTATGCCTGGATCGCCGCGTCCACCGTTTCTCTTTTGCTCTCAATGGACGCAGACGGATCGGCAAAGATGCTCCAGACACGAGACTCAAAGTCCCGACCATACTGAATCACCTCGGCCGCTCTCGCAGTCAGTGCAGCGGATTGCATATAGGCACTCGCCGCATCGACGTCTGAATGCCGACCCCGAACCAGGTCATTCAATTCCCTGCGGGCGGCCCCTTCCAGTTCACTGTAAGGCCCGTCATTGCTCATATCGCCATGGGCGGTGCTCGCTCTCATGTATTCTGCCATGCTCATATTAGCTTTCGCGCTAAGTTGCATGTGCAGCTGGTTGCGGGTTTCCTGGGTTGCCGGGTCGGCATTGATCTCAGCCATCGCATCCAGCAACGCCGCATGCGTTACATCGAAGGCGTTATAGAGCTCGGCCAGTTGTGGATATTCAGCCTGTAATTCGTCACCGGATTGCGCGCCGCAGCTAGCGCACAATAATCCTGTTAACAGAAATACCAGGCTGATTCTCACACCGCGAAAAGAGGTGAATTGGGATGAAGAAAAGTGGGGTGTATTCATGCTTCGGCGCTCCGACATTTCTTGATTTTTTAGAAGAAGAAGCATAGGAGTACTGCCTGCCAAAGTCCACACTTATCAGCAGTTCCGGAGGCCGCTGACGTTCGTAAAGCATTGATAAATTGCAACAATTTGTAATTCACAGACCAGGCAGGATTCGCTGAAAGAAACCGGGATCGGCTTATTGATCGACGAAATGAAAATCCGCCGGCCCACCACGGCGCACCAGGATGACGACGTCATCGCCAGCAGGCACATCCCAGGAATGCTTCATCTTGCCTGGAATAACGATATAACTGCCGGGTGACAACGAATGGCTTTGCTGCCCCAGCACAATAGTGACTGAGCCTTTAACTACCACCACAAATTCATCGTGCGTGTGCCAATGCAGATCGAAGTGTGAGTCGGCGGGGAACAAAGCGTAGTAGGTGATGCCACCGGTGACCGGATCACTGCCCTGCCGTGCGGTGCGAACGCCGACGGGAAAACCATTGCCGCCGCCAGGAGGACCCCAGTTAACGGCATCCAGGTTGATGGCCAGGGGCATGGTTTCGATTGCAGTGCCCGTTGCCTCTTGTGCGGTTAATTCGACCTTGGTTGTGGCTAGTAATAAACCTGCCAGCAAAAGAAAGCTCAAACTATCTGCTGTTATGGATGGCTTTTTCATGGGCTTGCTCGCATTCAGTTCGCGTAGTGGTTTACGCTTTATTAGACCATTGCTTGGATTAGAAAAGCGACTTGCTTCGCAAGCGAGTGGCTGTCGACGTCCCTATATTTCGCATTCTTCAATCTGGGTATTGCCTGGTAATGGGAGAATTCGATCTCGAATAGTTGGCCAATCCTGAAGGTACTTAATCGACGAAATTAAGAATCGATCAATTTCTCTTTGCTCCAGTTTTCGCTCTATGGTAGCTGAAATAGAATTTCCAGTATGCTGATGTTCGCGCCCGTAACAGAGCCTGGCCATTCAATTCCTTTGATGGTTGGCTCTGGGATCTGGCCACTAAGCATACAACGCTATTAGAAATGATTGGGGCTGGATATGGATTAATCCCAAGATCTTGCAGAATGATTCACACGCTAGTTCAATAATTGAACTGAAAAGATCTAACTTCCAAATTGTTGCGTGCCTGGTTAAAATTCATGCAGAGATCTCATGCTCTTGATTCTCATCTTTGGATAGATACCTCCCATGTCTAGAGAGATTATTATTCAATTCATCGATCTCCGCATCCCTGAATCGATACATTCCCATATCAGGAAGATCTTTAGCTCTTTGTAAGTACGCCTTACAGGAATCATAGTCCTCGTATCCGTAATGCAATTGAGCAAAATTAATATATGTTTCCCACTCGCTGAACTTAGCACCGGTTCTAAGGGAAATGCTTAGCGCTTCTTCCAGGTCTCTCATTGCTGCTTGAAAATTATTGGTTTCTATATGAAATTCAGCCCTGGAATTAAGCCCAGTAGGTAAGTAAAGCCATTCATCTGCTGATTTCAATAATTCCACCTGTCTGTCTAATTGAATCCTTGCATTTGTTCGATCGCCTAACTGTAGAAAGACCAATCCGAGCACTAATATATCGCTGGCAAGCAGGGAAGTTGTATCAATTGCAACCTGCCATGTCTTTTGCTCTCTCCAGGCAAATGTTTTTAGTGAGCGTTGCAACGCTAGTTCTGGAGCTCCGGTATCAAGCAAAAACTTACAATAGTACGAACTAACTGTTGGAAACGTTACGGGTGAACACGGACTACATTGGATCAAAATGTTCTCAGCTTTCTCAAATAATTCCTTGGCTTTATCATCGCGGCCATGTAAATGATAGGCATACGCATGAAAGTTAAATGCCATTGCCTTTATCACGGAGTTATTAGTATTTTCCACGCATTCTTGTATTTCATCAATTAAACTGAACGCCTCGAACATCCTGCCTGCGGCTATTAGCATGGATATCAGCGGTCCTGCTGTAATGCTTGCTTCCAACCATTTTTCGTGTTGAATGAACCAATTAATACTCTTACTGGAAGGCTCAATTGCTTCATTTATATAGCCGAGAGACATTAGATTCGTTGCTGCGCTAGACAACAGATGAAATCGCGCATCTTCCGATAATTCATCTACAGGTTCAGAACATTCTTTCTTAAAGAAAGCACGAATACAAGCCTGATCAGAATGATGAGACCCCTCAGTTAACATCGTGTATCCCTTTTTTATCCTCTCAAAATAGAGTTGGAACGCAGCTTCATACAACCC
>JADFOC010000156.1 GCA_022563075.1 Pseudomonadota bacterium | reverse complement strand
AACCCGACCGAACCAGAGTAATAGGAATTTACCCTGCCTCGGCGACTAAGGATCCAAGCCTGGATATGCCTCTCCTATCGTTCAGTAGGGGCGATACCCGGGAAGTCTGTTGCTTCGATGCGGCGATTATTGACAGCTTCTCAATTTGATGCGGGAAATCCCGACCACGGCACTTTCTGCCTTCCCCCCTTGGTTATTCCATCCGGCCTGACTTGGCTCCACATCCAAATTTCATTTACCCAAGTGGCGACTGATTTTGAAATCTGCTGCGTAAGAATTTAAAAGGTCGTTAAACCGCCATTAAGTACGGGAATCTATTGCCATTACCCTCCGCCAGATGCTGCGTCAGGCTATTTATCCCATGCCTAAAAAATAGCATGTAATCGAATTCGCTCTTTGTGCGTTGAAATTGGAGTAGGTGGGTCCGATCAAATGGAGCCCAACAACTTCTAAATTAGGTGGCTTATGTGTCACTGCACACTAGTTTCAGAGCGATGCCGCGGCGCAACTACTCGAGTCAATTTGAAAATACAGAGGCATACAAATTTGAGAATTCGTGGACTGGGTACACTTCTACTCTGCATTTTACTGAGCTCTCAGGCACGGGCGCAGGAAATATCAATCTCTGGTGTGTCAGTCGATAATAGCGGGCGTATCCGAGTACAGATAGAGTCGTCTGCGGCGAATTATTATGGATTATTCGTCAGGCCCGATCATCAAACTGGTGACGAGTGGCTGGTTTCGCTCACACCTGGACAAGAGGGCAGTACGATTTTAACTGAGCCGCTTGCGGCTTTTTCTGCCGATAATTATCGTGTCGTGCAATACGCCAATAGCAGTCCTGCCGATAGTGATGGCGACGGCATCGATGATCTCCAGGAAATTCAAGACCTGGGCACACTGAGCCCGCGTAACTCGGCTTTTGCCATTGCCATTAACGATGGCGCTGCGGCGATACCTGACCGGAGCTTGTTCGAAACACTGTCCTATCAGGGTTTGGATGTGCTGATTGATGTCCATCTTACCAATCTGGAATTCGTGAAATTTCATCTGCTCGGCATGGACACCGATCAGCCAAGTGTCTATTTCATGAATACCGACACCCACCGGGCCCATCGTAGGTTTGCGAATACTATCGGTATTCCGAATGCGGGTGCGGGACAGATGCGTGGTGAGATCGTTTACCACGCAGATATCGTGGCGGCAAGTGGCGTGACTGGCGTCTATCGATTTGAATTTGAACCAAACGACAGTTACTCCTTCGAACTGGTCCAGGCAGCCTATGAAGTTTTGGCGGCTAACATGACTGTACTGGAAAATAATCTTGCCTATTACCCAATGCCAGCTGCTGCGCTGCCCCTCTACCAAACCGAGAAAGCACTCTACGACGCCTCTCGAGTGTCGATCCTACTCGATGAGCATATTGCCAGTGGTATGCAGGGAACTGCCGATGTGGATCCGAACGATGAGCCGCAAGTGGATACGCCGGGCTATGCGGCCCTGAACGTTGCTGAAGGCTATGGCCTGTTGAAAGTCATGAAGCTGGAAGATCGGCCCAATTCCAGAGACATCGTTATCTATGAGGCACTCCCCAACGAGCTTTCGCGCGTTGGCGGCATAATAACCAAGGTGGCGCAGACGCCACTTTCCCATGTTAATTTACGGGCGGTACAAGTTAACGTGCCTAACGCCTATATCGAGGATGCGCTGGAGAATCAGGTAATTGTTGATCTAGTAGGCAAATATGTTTATTACCGGGTGACTATCGATGGCTACGAGATTGGTGAAGCCACTCTGGCGGAAGTGGAGGCGCATTACGCTGAGTCCAGACCCACGGAATCGCAGACTCCCGAGCGCGACCTGAGTGTCACTGCAATCACCGCACTGGATAATATCGGTTTTCAGGATTGGTCAGCCTTTGGCGTGAAAGCGGCGAATCTGGCAACCCTTCGCACCTTGGGCTTTCCATCGGGGACGGTTCCGGACGGGTTCGCGGTGCCTTTCTATTTCTATGATGAGTTTATGCAGTTCAATGGCTTTTACGACGACGTAGCCGCCATGCTGGCGGACTCGGCATTTCTTGCGGATTATCATGTACAAGATGAAACATTGGATGCATTCCGTTCCACCATTAAAGATGCGGAGATGCCGCTTTGGATGATGGATGCGTTGACCGACGTGCAAAACGCTTTCCCGGCGGGGACCTCCATACGCTGTCGCTCCAGTACCAATAATGAGGATCTTCCAGGATTTAGCGGGGCCGGCTTGTATGACTCCAGGACACAGCATCCCGATGAAGGTCATCTCTCAAAATGTATCAAACAAGTGTTTGCCAGTACCTGGAACTTTCGTGCCTTCGATGAAAGACAATTCTATCGCATCGATCAATTCAGCACCGCCATGGGTGTACTGCTGCATCCAAACTATTCAGATGAACTGGCTAATGGCGTAGGGGTCACTACCGATCCGATCTATCAGACCATAGATACGTATTACCTGAATACCCAGATAGGCGAAGATTTGGTGACGAATCCTGATGCGCTCTCTATCCCCGAAGAAATGATATTGGTCTCACCGGCAAATACAGGGGGCGAAGATTTTGTGGTGCGTTTCTCCAATTTGGTAGCCAATGGAGAGCGGATCATGTCGGATCAGCAGATCGATCAGCTACGCGCTCATTTATACACCATCGAAACCGAATTCCGTATTCTCTATGACGCTGCCGGGGACGAAGATTTCGCCATGGAGATTGAATTCAAGATTACCAGTGAAAATATTCTTGCCATAAAACAGGCAAGACCATGGATCGTAAGTTATATAACAGACGCATCCAGTGACGGCGGCAGTGACAGTCAAGCACTGGTTGCCGATGCAGGATTTGATCAGGTGTATGTTGATACCAATAGTGTAGACGGGGAGCCAGTGACACTGAGTGGATCTTCTTCCGGCGGGCTGGCTGGCAACATCATCAGCTACGAGTGGTTTGATGCATCGGGTAATGATTTTCTCGGTCAGGGGCCACTGCTTCTAATTTATGCTGCAGATGGGGAAAGGCAGTATTTGTTGAGAACCAGCGATGGCCAGGGAAATTCCAGCGAGGACTTTGTCACCGTTAGTGTTGAGGCACCAGAATTTAATAGAAGGTATTACGGGGTTGAACCGAATACTTCACTTAATCTGTCCACCAACAATGTAGACAGCTATGACACCAATACCCAGACCGCTTACCTGTGTGTTGGGATATATACCGACGATGTCTTGACAATCGATCAGCAGGGAACGGAAGTTTACTACAATGTTGTAATGCAAATGATCTCCGCAGATCCCATAGTTTTTCAAATAATAAATGCGATCGCACTTTCTGCTGAAGATTTAATCAATGCAGAAACAGGAGAGGCAATTGACTGTGCTGGCAAATTTGATACCGCAACTGCCCAGTACACAAATTATATTCAAGCTGGAGATGACATTGGCCTGTTGACTTTGGGATTGATCAGTCAAGAGGCACTAACCTTTAGCGTGTTGGGCTATACACCCGTCGATTCGCAATAGTAGGGAGCTGAGGATTCTATGCAAAGTAGCGAGTGTGATACGAACGAAAAATTGCAATTTGAAGCAGGTGTAGAGAAATTTGCAGAACATGGCCTGGACCAAGCATCGAAGCTGTCACTCATGAGCAGGTTCGACACGAAATATCTGCTACCACTGCATTTACTGCCACCGCTGCTGCATCAAATGGAGCAAGCATACTCCGCATTACAGATAAATAATAAGAGAGTGCATGGCTATGAAACGAAATACTTCGATACACCAAGTTTTAAATTTTACATGCAACATCATAACAAGAAGCTTAACAGACTGAAGGTAAGATATAGAATTTACACTGAGTCCAATTTGGCTTTTCTGGAAGTTAAGCATAAGAACAACAGGAAAAAGACAGAAAAAAAGCGAATGCAGCTTGATTGCATATCAGAAATACAGCAACAGCACAATCAACAGTTCCTCGCTTCATTTATAGATGGTCAAACGATTGGGGAGTTATTTCCAGTTCACACGGTTCGCTACTCCAGAATGTCATTCATGAGCATGCAGTACGGCGAGCGGGTAAGTATTGACATAGGACTCAGGGCTCAGGGTCATGATGGAGAAACGGCATACAGGCTTAGCGACTACGCGATAGTAGAAGTAAAACAGTCACATATTAACCGTGAAAGCCCAATATTCGAGATGATGCGGAGATGCTCATGCCGCCCTGTCTCATTCAGCAAGTACTGTATTTCTTGTGCATTATTATTCCCCGAATCGATACGAACCAATCGCTTCAAGTGGGTTTTGACGATGATTGCACCAAACATCACAATTATTAGAAGAGGGTTATGCGCATGATTGAATCTGTGTTCAGTTCATTGGATCTAATTTTTTTCTCCAGACTATTAATCAACTGTATTTCCCTATTCTTTCTAATAGGGGTTTGTTTCACTCATAAGAGCGCAATAAATACTTCCTCGTTCAATTACTATATGTTTGGAATAGGAGTGTATTTGATAACGTATTCGCTGAAAACTATTGATATTTCCATTGGTTTTGCCTTTGGCCTCTTTGCAATATTTTCTATGCTGCGTTACCGGACAGAAGTAATCGCATTCAAAGAAATGACCTACCTCTTTTTGGTGATCGTCACTTCTTTGTTGTGTGCGGTAAGCGCATTGAGTACAGTTGAATTGGTGGTGGTGCTTTCAATTATTGCCGGCTCAGCATTTGCGGTAGAGGCTATAGAGGCGAATGGAAAAGTCAAAGAGCAGCTTGTTCGCTACGAAAAAATTGAGAACATAAAGCCCGAGAATTATCATTTGTTGATTGAGGATCTAAGACAAAGGACTGGACTGGATGTGATCGAGGTTGAGATTACCTCTATAGACTTTATGCAAGACTCGGCGAGTTTGCGGGTTTTTTACACTCCGAACCGGAAGAGAAATATCGAAGAAGAATCATCTTATGCTATAGCAGAAACCCCCAGAAAAGTCAGTTGAGATGACATTTTCGAGTAGCCCAATCTCCGCAAGGTTACGAACACTGGCAAGATCATTGTGTATATTATTTTCGTTGGTTGTTATGTCTCATTTACCAGCCAGCGAATTTTTGTCTATTCCGTTTGATCGAGATTTATTCGAATTTGAATATGAAACGCTCGTAATGAGTGATATTAGCTATACCGATGGTATTTATCGTCAAGACGATGCCGCCTGGTATTTTGAACCAAGAAGGATGGAGTTAGAACTAGGCCTCGAATATACCAAACGATTTTTTGTGAAGCTTGAGTTGGAGTATGACTACGATGACAGGGCATTCGGATTCAAGGATGCTTATATCGATTTAGATCTGCCAAATAGATATCGTCTAAAAATAGGTAGGCAAAAACAGGTGTTTGGCATAAGCAGAACTTCAGGCAGTAAAAATCTGTTAACCATCGAACGACCCGTTGTCATAGATCTGCTGCAGTTGGACCGGACAACGGGGATTCTACTGGGAAAATCATTCAGTGAGGTATCGATTCAAGCAGGAGTGTTTCAACGCGAAGATGATGGGACCATTAATAGCGGCCTGTTGAGAGTTCTCTATGAACCGGATATTGGCGGCAAAAAATATTGGCATATGGGCATGACCCTGGCAGCGGAGGCCTATAATGGATCTGAATATAGAGTGAAGTCCAAGGGTAATGCCGATGTCATTGACTCTTTCCTTAGAACCGAAAAAATAAACGCTGAGCAAGTTAATTATTTCGGTCTCGATACCGCCTGGCGGAATGGGAGATTCAGTTTGACTGCAGAATATCTTAGGAACCAAGTGGTTGTTTCCGGTCAGAACGACCTCGATTACTATGGTGGTTATTTACAGGCTGCCTGGTTTTTAACCAATGACAGGCACCGTTTTAGGAATGGAAGATTTCGAGGTGTGCAGCCATCAGCAGGTTACGCATTGGAACTTGTTAGCACTTATAGTGTGCTTGACGCTTATGAGTATGGCGAAGGATTTGCAGTAGAAAGCCTGGGTATTGGATTAAATTATTACCACAGTGCAGACATAAAGCTTATGGCTGAGTTTAATGTTTCAAGGGTTGGTAACGGCATGCTGCAGGACCAATCTGGCCGGGCGATATTAGTAAGGCTGCAGCTCGAATTCTAACTATTCGGCAGGACTGAGATCGCCTTAATTATCATCTCAAGACTTCTCCCTAGCGGCGGCCCATCAGAATTACACGTGTAGTTTGCAGTTCTTCGCTGACGCAGAATTAGTGCCTGGCACCTGTATTGTTTATTGTGGACGAGCAAGGTCACGATCAATAATAGACAAACAAATTGGACACCCACAAAAATATTCAATCAATTTAAGAAGGTTACCGGCTAATTCTTGTGAGTGTCCAGTTTAATTATTCGCCGGTTCAATTACTACAGCGCACACAGAATATCTGGGGCTGAATAGTTTACAGGAAGAAAGACTACGCACCTCCAGAAATATGTTTAGGGAACAGGTCGAGGAGAAGGAGCTGGAAACCTCTCTTAAC
>JADFOC010000155.1 GCA_022563075.1 Pseudomonadota bacterium | reverse complement strand
CAGTGGTTGAAGCGACGGTCGTTAGTTTGGTCTTGGTATTAGCCGCCCTGGCAATTCCAGCCGCCATCTTATACGCCGCCGTATAAACCTAGTCACCAGGAGGCAATATGCACAGTCCTTCGAAATATATTTGCGCTGACTTAACACCAGTTTAAGAGATAAAACACCTTAAGCTGGTGTTTTTTATTCGGCTTTGGCAACCCTTCCCACCCGATCGAATTCACTCCCTCACCGCAGCAACCAGTCTCTGAAAATTTAGCTATACTTGAATCAACAGCCATTCTGCTTTGACACGTGCGCTGTTGTGTTAGCCATAGGAAAAGCAGTCCCTATTCCATAAACATTCAACCATGGGGTAGCAACATGCAGATCATGCAACAACCGAGCATCCGGGCCTTACCTGCACGTCGCAAGCACGGGGTCGACAAGGCTGTCAGTAATTTCGAAGATCAAACCCAGGCAGTGAATCCCAAAAGCAAGTGGCAGGAAAACAGTCAGCAACGCAAACACGCCCACAAACAGCCTTCCACTGAGTCAACAAGATCAAACAGCCGAATAGATACCACCGCCTAATTGTTTGGCACTAACCCAGCTTGAGTTTATCCGTGAAATTGCAGGGCTTGTGGTTACTATCCAATTGCTCGGCGATAAGCTTGTCCCACCCCGTGTGGCAGGCTCCCGGCGATCCTGGCAGGCAAAACACTATGGTGCCATTAGCAAATCCCGCAAAGGCACGGGATTGAATCGTCGAACTACCAATCTCTGCATAAGAGACTTGGCGAAAAAGCTCACCAAATCCGTCAATATCGATATCGAGCAATGGACTGATAGCCGCGTGAGTATTGTCTCTTTCTGTAAAACCGGTACCCCCGGTTAACAGTATCGCATGCACGTTCGGATCAGCGATGTGCTTGGAAATCAGTTCTCTGAGTTGGTAAATGTCATCTTTAACAATGCTCTTGGACCGCAATTGATGCCCGGCATCTTTAATGCATTGCACCAGCACGGCACCGGATTCATCCGTGGCTTCGGTGCGAGTATCAGAAACGGTGACCACGGCAATTTGCAGAGAAATTCCGGAACCCATGCCCTGGACTAGCCCCCAGTCATGTTCATGAGGCGCACCGGTTGAGCATGGTCTCTATCATAAAAATAGTGCCGCTCAGGTTTTATATCCATCGAGGCTACAATTGCCTGCTTAAGGTCTGCTTCGGTGTACTCTTTGTCTCGCAGTATGGCGCGGAGATCGATGGAGTGTTCGTTGCCAAGACAGAGCAGTAATCGCCCCTCAACGGTGACACGCACCCGATTACAGTCTTCACAAAAATTGTGAGTGACCGGAGAAATAAATCCTACTCGACTCTTCTTGCCGTCGATCTGGGTATAGCGTGAAGGCCCTGCCGTTTTTACGGTGCTGTTTACCAGTTGATAGCGTTCTTCTATGACTTTTCTGACCCAGTCGTTACTGCAGGTCGTATCTTCTCGATCATGATCGGAGGCTTCCCCCAGAGGCATTTCCTCGATGAAAGCAATATCGATATTGCGGTCAATCGCAAATTCAGTAAGTGCAATAACTTCATCTTCATTATAGCCACGCATGATTACTGAATTTAAACGGATCCGATCAAAACCTGCAGCAATGGCCGCGTCTATTCCTGTTAATACTTTCTCCAGTTTTCCGACACGGGTAATTCGCCTGAAACGTTCCGCATCCAGACTGTCGATGCTGATATTGATTCTACTAACTCCTGCAGACTTCAATGGCGCGGCATACTTGTCGAGTTGCGCTCCATTTGTGGTGAGCAGTAATTCTTCTAATCCCGGTAACGCACCAAGTTTTTCGATTAATGACATGACATCGGTCCGCACCAGGGGTGATACGAATCTTCCTGACACCGAGATCGGTGAAGGCCTTCGCTACTTGATATAGCTCCTCCAAAGACAGAATTTCACTACGCGGCAAAAACGTCATGTCTTCCGTCATGCAATACACACAACGAAAATCGCAGCGATCGGTCACCGACAGACGAATGTAGTCTATGTGTCGCCCGAATTTGTCAATCAGCTTATTTGGCTGCTCGATAGATGTCATAAAGTAATTTCTCCATTGCCAACTATACCTTATTTGACCTCTCAGAGGCACCGATATTCACCCCGACGGACCCCCTACAATTTTACCTAGAGCACTAAAAATCAAGGGCCGTCAAACATTTACTGCTATCTGTACGGCAAGAAAAATGAGCACAGTACCCATCGCCCTTTCGAACCAGACACCGGAGCGCAACACAAAATCGCGTACGCTCTGCCTGCCCAGTACCTTCGACAGTAATGCAAACCAGGCGAAGGTCGCCACCGCAAGATAAATTCCATAGATGATTTGGATCGAGACAGGTGTTGTTGCATCAATCACCACGGTAAAGAGTGCAAGAAAAAATAATGTCGCTTTGGGGTTAAGCCCGTTAGTAAGAAAACCCAAAATAAAGGCCTTCCCCGGCTCTAGTGAAACATCGTTTGGTGTCTTGCTTTCATCTGCGGTTTTTTGAAATGATACTCGAAAAGATTTTATGCCTATATAGAACAGGTAAGCGGCTGCTATGAATTTCATACTGGTAAAAAGTGCAGGCGACTGTGACAGAAAAAATGCCACACCTAAGATGCAATAAGCTACGTGCAAAAGGATACCAGTACCGACACCTAGACTTGTCCACAATCCCGCCCGGGTGCCACCACGCACACATTGCCGCGTTACCACCGCAAAATCAGGCCCCGGTGATGCCACCGCAAACAAATGTGCTACAGCTATAGTTAGAAACTCTGCCCAATACACTGGACTTACTCGGTTTTTCTATTTTGCTTCATGAATAAATTTATGGAATTTGATCGGCGATGACAAGGTCGATCACCGCATGTTGCCCATTATGCGCGAAATTTTCAGACACTACTCGGTAGTCACCGGTCTGAGGATTAGCAGTATTAGTGAAGGAAATTAATGCGGATATAAAGACGGTTTCAGCGGAGGAAAGATTAAACGGACCCACGGCTGAAGAATTGTCCAGTCGTATCGTAGTGGGAAGGTCGGCTACCGTCAGAGCAATTGCCGCCAGCGGCGGCATCCCTTCTCGGCCAGCGTTGCGGGCAGCGATAAAAACGCGCAGGTTGTCCGCCAGATGCACACCGTCAGCGATCGAGAGATTTACGTCTACGATTGGCCCACTAGCTACATCCTGCACATCTCCAGCAAGACTCTGCTGAGCGGCCATTATATTTGCTCGCAAAGCCTGCGTCTGTGCCGAATTTGGGTTCGCCTGTATTAGCGCTCGAGAGTATTCGATCATCGCCGGATAGTCCTGGCGCTGTTCCGCATCTGCAATTAACAGTTGTAAGGTGAATGTTTCGCCTGGATTTATTGCTCTGACCTGTTCGATCACTTGCAGAATATCGGGCGTGAACTTGAAATCGGCATTAATATATTTAGCCATCGCTACTCTGCCCAATACCAATGCCTTATCCGGAACATCTTCGAATCTATCCGCCGACTGTTGATACGCAATTTCAGCCTCGGCAAACATCCTAAGGTTGGCGAAATTTTCGGCAAGGAAATACCAGGCCCAGCGTTTTTCCGCATCGTCCCGAACCACCTCTCCGAGGCTGACAATCAAGTCCTGCGCCTCTTCTGGGTCATCAACATTGTTTACCGTGCGCTGATACAGATCCACCAACTCGATTTCGTCGATGTAGCCCCATTGACTGTATAAGGTGTAGGCCAGCACTGGAATCAGCACTGATAATGCAATTGGAATAGCGCTGATCGACCTGCGATGCTTTTCCTTTTGTGGTGAAGAAGATTTAGCCTTGCCGGTTTTTGCCGCCTTAGACTGATCCTTCCCTTCGGTTTTAACATCTGCCAGCAAATTCTGTTGCAGTTCCGCCACCAGCGCATCGAATTGATCCTGATTCAGATTCCCAGCCGCCAATTCAGCCTCTAGCTCATTGTTACGTTCATGAAACGAAGTAATGTTCTCATACTCGCGTAATTCTTGTGTCTCCAAGCCAACGCTTCTGGTTCTAATCCATAGCGGCGCCAACACAAACATTGAAGCCAGAACAAATAGACAAACGGTTAAGATCCAGAACAAGGTGATTTCCAAATTGGTGACGGGGTTACTGTTTGTTTCCTAATAAATCTTTCAAGCGGGCTTGCTGATTTTCATTTAGCGCGACATTGGCTGGGTTTATAGTCCTGGCACGACGCCATACACCGAATGCAATAAAGCCCCCTATCAACAGGAATATCGGAGGCCCAAACCACAGCAGAATAGTATTTGCTCTAAGGCGAGGCCGATAGAAGATAAAATCACCATATCGCTCAAACATGAACTGTTCGATTTCAGGGTTGGTCATGCCCTCCATAATCATTCGATGAATCTCTCGGCGCAGATCTTCGGCGACGCCCCCGGTTGAACCGGTCAGATTTGTGTTTTGACACATGGGACAACGAAACTCGTTGGATAAACGTCTGAATCGCTGTTGCTGTTCATCGGTATCAAATTCAAAAATATCGACTTGTGCGCTAGCGCCAGGTGTCACAGCCAAACTTACTGTCAACACAAGTAGTGACAGCACGCTTACGCATCTGAGTTGAATATTGTAGGCTGCAAGAAATATCATTGTGGCTGATCAGATTCGGCTCTCAGTTCGGCTATCGCCGGAATAAACTCTTCTTCCCATACCCTCTCATCTATCACACTTACTTTTCTGAATCTAATCACGCCGTCGGCATCCACCAGGTAGGTTTCAGGGGCACCATAGACGCCAAGATCGATTCCGAAACGACCGTCTTCGTCCAATATGCTGAATGCATAAGGATTACCATTGTCCTCAAGCCATTCTATCGCCAGGTCCTGACGGTCACGATAGTTGACTCCAATCACAGGAATTTCGCCTTCTTCCGACAACCGCATCAAGGTCGGGTGTTCAATCAAACATGGTAGACAATAGCTACCCCAAACATTGAGCAGAAATATCTGATCGGGTAAATCGCTATTGCTTACGGCAGAACCCTCAACCGTAGTGAGCATAAACGCTGGCATCGGCTTATCGATCAGCATCGACGGCAGAGTTTTCGGGTCGAGAGCGAGCCCGCGCCACAGCAAAATCGCCAAGGCAATAAACCCAATCACTGGCATAAAGAATTTCAATTTATTCATCTCAACTCCGCTAAGAAGCGGCTTGCAAGTTGCCCTGCAAGTCCTGCTCGGCTTTTTCCAGCTTACGTAGTCGCAAGCGTCGATAACGTTTATCGCCGGCAGCCACTACTCCACCTAAAGCCATGAACATGGCGCCCAACCAGATCCAACGCACAAATGGCTTCACATAAATAGTCATAGACCAGGCGCCATCTGCCTTTTCGTCACCCAAGGTAATGAACAAATCTCGGAAAAAACCGGCGTCTATCGCCATTTCGGTAGAAGGTGTCCCGCTAACCAGATACAGTCGCCGTTGGGGATTTAGCTCACCGATTAGCCGATCATGCTTAAACACATTAAAGGCGGCTTCTTCTCCGACAAAGTTTGAACCAGCGATAGATGTAGTGCCGTTAAATTGGAAGGCATAACTTCCAAGTTCAACCCTCTGGCCTGGAACCAACAGTACACTTTTCTCAGAGCTAAAATTACTGGTCAAGACAATACCAATCAACATCACTACCACCCCAAAATGAGCGGTCTGCATGCCATAGTAGCTCAGGGAGAGTGACTTCAGACCCTGCAGCAAACTTGGCTTGTTAGCCGTCTTGTTCCGCATATCTTTAAGCATGCTGAGAACTATCCAGGCAGCCAGCGTAAGCGCAATGGTCGCCGCCAAGGAAAATTCCAGGATCACAATAAGCGGGATGAGCAGTCCTAAGCCAAGACTGGCAAGCGCCACCTTAGAGAGTTGTTGCCACAGGTAAGACACGGATGTTTTCTTCCAGCGACAGATCGGGCCCACACCAAGCAATAACACCAGTAGCGCCATCAGTGGCACAAAGATGGCATTGAAATAAGGGGGTCCAATTGAAATCAAGTCATTGGTAATCGCCTGATATACCATTGGAAATAGAGTGCCCAGCAGCACCGATGCAGCAGCCACCACCAGGATCACGTTATTGGCCAGTAAAAAAATTTCACGCGAAACCAGATCGAAGCCGACTTCGCTTTTCATTAAGGGCGCGCGAAATGCATACAGCAGCAATGCACCACCCACCATGACACCGAGGATAGCGAGGATAAAAAACCCCCTGGATGGATCGCTGGCAAACGCATGCACCGAAGTGAGCAAGCCAGAACGGGTGATAAAAGTACCCAGGAGGCTACCGGCAAAGGCAAGAATTGCCAGCAACACAGTCCAACTCTTATAAGCTCCACGCTTTTCGGTTACCGCCAGCGAATGAATCAATGCCGTTCCAAACAACCAGGTAATCAGTGGTGGGTTCTCAACCGGGTCCCAGGCCCACCAACCACCCCAGCCTAATTCGTAATAGGCCCACCAGCTTCCCAAGGCAACACCGACGGTCAGGATAGCCCAGGCAAC